>NZ_JBSIPA010000844.1:0-1156 GCF_053574605.1 Caballeronia sp. M23-90
CCTCCGCGACGCTCTTCCGACCTGCGATCGGCCGACGTCGGCAATTCTCTGCCAGCGAGAAACGACGCATCCTGGCCGAGGCTGACCGGTGTAGCGAGCCGGGGCAGATCGGCGCACTGCTGCGGCGCGAAGGCATCTATTCGTCCAATCTGGCAGCGTGGCGCAAACGTCGTGCCGCTGAGGGCAAGACCGGTCTCGATCCGCGCAAGCGGGGACACAAGGCCGATCCTGTGATCGCCGAGACCCGTCGAACGGCCGCGCTGACACGCGAGATCGATCGTCTGCGGCGACAGCTTATGCAGGCGCGGTTGATCATCGACGTTCAAAAAAAAGTTTCCTCCTTAATGGCTCTGCAGAACGAAGAGGACACGGATGGCAACTCCGCCTGGACGGAGTGAACCTCCTGGTGCCGGATGTCGGCGTGGCTCGTGCGTGCCGGGTCATGAACATCGATCGCTCACTCGTGTACCGACAGCGCGCCGCGGCGCGTCATCTGGTCGCGCAACCGGTGCTGCCCAGAAGTCGTCCCCGGCCTCCTCTGGCATTGAGCGACAGCGAGCGCTGGTGCGTACTCGATGCGCTCAACAGCGAGCGCTTCGCCAATTGCTCACCGCGGCAAACCTACGCCACTCTGCTCGATGAGGGCGTCTATCTCGGCTCGGTACGCACCATGTACCGGTTGCTCGCCGGCGCCAACCAGGTACGTGAACGGCGTCGGCAATTGACTCATCCGTCCTACACTCGGCCGGAGCTGTTAGCGGTGCAGCCCAATGAAGTGTGGTCCTGGGATATCACCAAGTTACGCGGCCCAGGCAAGTGGACGTACTTCCATCTGTACGTGATCCTCGATATCTTTAGCCGCTACGTGGTCGGCTGGATGATCGCTCCCCGGGAGACTGCTGAACTGGCCGAAATGCTGATTGCCGATACTGTCGCCGGACAAAACATCGAACCGGGTTGCCTCACACTGCACGCCGATCGCGGCACCAGCATGCGCTCGAAGAGCGTCGCTGCCTTGCTCGTCGATCTGGAAGTGATCAAGACTCATAGTCGGCCTTATGTTTCCAATGACAACCCGTTCTCCGAATCGCACTTCAAGACGTTTAAATATCGTCCTGACTTCCCGGATCGCTTCGGCTGCATCGAGGACGCCCGG
>NZ_JBSIPA010000845.1:0-1208 GCF_053574605.1 Caballeronia sp. M23-90
GCCGCCGCCGGCCGCGTGGTCTACGCGGGCAATGGCTTGCGCGCTTACGGCAACATGATCATCGTCAAGCACAGCAGCGACTACCTGACGGCGTATGCGCACAACAGCAAGCTGCTGGTGAAAGAGGTCGAGCCGGTGAAAGCCGCCGCCGCCGGCCGCGTGGTCTACGCGGGCAATGGCTTGCGCGCTTACGGCAACATGATCATCGTCAAGCACAGCAGCGACTACCTGACGGCGTATGCGCACAACAGCAAGCTGCTGGTGAAAGAGGGCGATACGGTGCGTCAGGGCGCGCCGATCGCAGAAATGGGGACGGGGCCAAGCAACAAGCCGCTGCTGCACTTCGAGTTGCGCAAGTCGGGGCAGGCGGTCGATCCGGTGCCATCGCTAAAAAAGGCAGGATGACCAGCGCGGCCCAAAACGCCGCCCGCGATGCGCACGCGGCGTTCGCCCAATGAGAGGTCGGCGGATATGAAAAGACTCATGCTTGCCGCCACGTGCGCGGCGGCCGTGTTGCTCACTGGCTGCAACGAGAGCCAGAGCGAGGACGCCATGAACAAGTTGAAGTCATTGTTCAATGCAGTCAAACCGGACACGCTGTTGCTGAAAGACCTGACGCCCGGCGTCACGACCGAGGCGCAGATCCGCGACCAGATGGGTGAACCTGAAACCGCGCGCATTTTCACGGATGGCTCCAAGCGTCTGGAATATCCGCGCGGGCCTGCGGGCACGAGCACGTATTTTGTCGATATCGATGCAAACGGCAAGTTCGTGTCGGTGACGCAGGTCCTGACGGCGCAGAACATCGCGAAGATCCGGCCGGGTATGACGCAGGACGAAGTGCGCCGGATTCTGGGAAAGCCCACGACCATCGCTGAATATCCGCTCAAGAAAGAGCGCGTGTGGAGTTGGCATTGGGAGGAGGGCGGCGTGACACGTAACGCCATGTTCAACGCCCACTTTGGTCCGGATGGCATCGTCACCACTACATCGCGATCCGAGGCGCTGGGCGGCGGCGCGCATTGAGCATTCATTGAGCATCACCCGCACTCAAGTCAAACCGATGCAAAAATCAAAACACGCGTTCGAGCGCGAGGAACTGATGGCGCTGGCTGAGCGCTATCGAATGGAACGGGCGGCGGAGTCGTCCGATTCGGCCGAAGCCGGTTGGCAATGCGGGCGCGGTCACGCATGGGACGACGCGCTCA
>NZ_JBSIPA010000846.1:0-1199 GCF_053574605.1 Caballeronia sp. M23-90
TCGCTGGCGCAGGACCGCCGACCACGGCCTGATCCGCCGCTTCTTCCGGGCTGATGGGACGCGTGCGGACAAGTTCAGGGTGAATCTGGCGGTCGAGGTGTTGCGGTTCGCGTCCGCCGGCAGACGGCAACGGTCCGAACACGCCTTGCACGACCACGAACATCAGCAGGTTTGCGAGGAACAACAGGGCGATCAGCCAGCGCAGCATGGAAAGCGCTCCATCAATGAGTTGATCAATCGGGTTCAATTGGTTCATTCGAGTGTTCGGGTCACTGCAGAAGGTGCAGCGTTCTCGCGCGCGATCAACGCGAGTCCGGCGAGCACCAGCGAGTCGTGACGAGTATGCGGCACCTTTAACGCGCCCGCTACTTCGCTGGCCGCGCCGCCGCTCAGAATCAGGCGGAAATCGCCGTTCCATTGCGCGCGCAGATCTTGCCACGCACGCTCTATCAAGCCGGCCTGCGCCAGCAAACATCCTGTCGATAAAGCCGCGCGCGTGTCAGTTGCAAAAACGCTTGCGGACGACGCGAGCGCGTCGCGGGCTGTATCGGGCTGGAGAGTGGGCAACTGCGCCGTGTGGCTGCCGAGCGATTGCATCATCAACTGCCAGCCGGGCGCAATCAGGCCGCCGGTAAAGGTGCCGTCGGCGAGCAGCGCTTCAAGTGTTGTCGCCGTGCCGAAGGTTGCGATCAGCAGGTTTTCGCCGGGATACGCGGCGTGCGCGCCGATCATGCCGCACCAGCGGTCGCTGCCAAGCGATGACGGTTCCGAATAGCTGTTCGTCACGTCCAGTTGTTTCGCCTGAGCGCGCACGAATGTGTACGGCAAGCCTGGCCAGCGTTGCTCGATCTGACGGGCAATACGCTCGTGCACGGCCGCCCCGGCGACGTTCGATATCCAAACACTTCCCGGTTTCACATCATGCGGCCATTCCAGTGGGTCAGCGTGTTCGAAGGCGCCGTCGCGCAGGCTTTCGCCTGCGGTCGTCAGGATCGACCACTTGATCCGGCTATTGCCGGCATCGATGAGCAAAAACGGCGCTTCACTCACGGACGTTGCTCCGCGAGCCGTAACGAGACGTCGCCGTTGCTGGCGGTTCTGAGGCCAGTCGCGGTATCGATCTGCAACTGGCCGTTATCGTCGATACCCACCGCCAGGCCGCGCGCCACTTCCACGACTTGCTCCAGCAGCACGACCTA
>NZ_JBSIPA010000847.1:0-1185 GCF_053574605.1 Caballeronia sp. M23-90
TCCCCCCGCCATGGCTTCGAGTTCCGGCGTGCCGGCATCGGCTTGTTCGACCAAAGTCGCCGATGGATCGTGACGCGGATCGGCGGTGAACAGACCGCGCTGATCGGTGAGGATGATCAGCGCGTCGCCTTCAATCAGATTCGCCACGAGCGCGCCGAGCGTGTCGTTGTCGCCGAATTTGATTTCGTCGGTGATGACGGTGTCATTTTCATTGATGATCGGCACGCAACCCAGGCGCAGCAAGGTCAGGAGCGTTGAGCGTGCGTTCAGATAGCGTTCGCGATCGGCCAGATCGGCATGCGTGAGCAGAATTTGTGCGGTCCGGATGCCGTGCTTGCCGAAACTGCTTTCGTAGACCTGCGCCAGCCCCATTTGCCCGACTGCCGCGGCGGCCTGCAACTCGTCGATTTCACGCGGCCGCTTTGTCCAGCCCAGCCGATGAATCCCTTCGGCAATCGCGCCCGAACTTACCAGCACGACTTCCTTGCCCTGAGCGCGCAACGCTGCGATCTGCGCGGCCCAGCGCGCGATGGCTGCATGATCGAGCCCGCGGCCATCGTTTGTCACGAGGCTCGATCCCACTTTCACTACGAGTCGCTTCGAAGCGGCTATGACGGAACGCATCTGACGCATTTCTCCTCGATACACCACGAGCCTGGCTTTTCTTACGCTTCGTTTTCGTCTTCGTCTTCGTCGATTTCCGGCGCTGGCTGAGGCGCCGCGACTGCGGGCTCGTCGCGGAAACGCACGTCGGCGGCGAGGTCTTCGGCTTCCGCCGCACGCGATGCGTCCGAGTTCTTCGAGATGTAGTCGAAGATGGCGTACGTCAGGCCTTCGCAGCCCTGGCCGGTCAGCGCCGAGATTTCGAACACCGGACCGTCCCATTCATAACGCTTGATGAAGTCCGCCACGCGCGCCTTGCGCTCGTCGTCCGGAACCATATCCAGCTTGTTGAGCACCAGCCAGCGTGGTTTTTCGTACAGCGCTTCGTCGTACTTGCGCAGTTCGTTGACGATCGCACGCGCTTCCTGAAGCCGTCGACCCGGTTCAGGAAGCGGAAGCCCAGAAGGCGATGATGCCGGCGATATAAAGCAGGTCCATTGTTTTGATCTCCCGTAGCGGATTTGGACGTGCTGAAGGTTAGTTGATCGTGTGTAAACGGCTGGCAAAGAGAACTGCTGCGGG
>NZ_JBSIPA010000848.1:0-1173 GCF_053574605.1 Caballeronia sp. M23-90
TCCCGCGCGCAGCGGAGATGCCTTCGCCCGCTTCGGGCGGCATGCGTGCGAACATCGGATAAGACGCCAGCACGACCAGCGCGGTCACGACAAACGCCGCAGCCAGTTGCCAACGTTGCGCGTGCGTTCCCGGCGACAGGATCATGGTGACCTGGATCGTGCCGGCGGCAACCGTGACACCCACCGCTTTCATCAGTTGCTGCGCGGTTCCTTGAAACGATGTCGCCGATGCAAGCTGACTTTTGGGGACATCGGCGAAGGCGAGCGCGCCCATGGTCGCGAAGCCGAGCGAACGCGAGAGCCCACCGACGAGCAGCAACATGAATATGGCGGCAGCAGGCCAGCTTTGCGACATGAACGAGCACGCAACGAGCATCGCTGCAAATGAAACGCTGCCCGCGCACAAGACCGTGCGTACGGAGAAATGCCGCAATGCGGTCGATGTCATCGGCCGCATGCAAAACGACCCCAGTGCGCTTGCGAACGTGACGAGTCCGCTGGCGGACGCGCTATAACCAAAGCCGGTTTGCAGCGTGAGCGGCACGAGAAACGGCAAGGCCCCCGCGCCCGCACGAAACAGGCTGCCCGCTATGGTGGCGGCATGGAACGTCGGAATGGCGAGCAGCGAGAAATCGACAGCAGGGTCGGGCACGCGGCGGCAATGCCTGACAGCGAGCCAGAAAAGCAGTACGCCCGCAGCAATGCACGCCGGTGCTGCGAACGGCGGCAACACGTTGCGCCCGGCGCATTCGATGCCGATCATGAAGAGTGTCAGCGAACCGCCGATCATCATCATGCCGCGCAAGTCCGGAGGCACAGGACGTTCGGCCGGAGATGCCGGCAGCAGCTTCCACGTCAGCAGGATCCCTACGATACCCACCGGCACGTTGACCCAGAAGATGCTGCGCCACGACAGCGCATCGGTCAAAAACCCGCCTAGCGGCGGTCCCATCAGCGGGCCAATGAGCGCGGGCATCGTGAGCCATGTGGTCGCCTGCAAAAGTTCCTCGCGCCTGACGCCGCGAAAGAGGATCAGCCGGCCGACGGGCACCATCATCGCGCCCCCGAGTCCTCGCTTGCGAATTGCTTTGCGCAAAGCGAAGCGCTGATGCTCGGACGTACGCTTGAAGAAGCGAAGAAGGTTGCGGGCGAAGGCAAGGAAGCACTCGCGAA
>NZ_JBSIPA010000849.1:0-1112 GCF_053574605.1 Caballeronia sp. M23-90
TCCGCCGAGCAGCGGCACGACCGCGCTGCCATCTTCGGCGACGGCAAGCACGGGCGGTTCGACGGTTTTATCGGCTAGAAGGGGAGCCACGCAACGGATCACGATTCCCGCCGCGCACAACGCGACGATCGGCGTGTTGCTCGAATAGAGCTCGCGCAGATGAGCGCTCAATTCAGTGAACGCGACATCGGCTTGCACGCGGTTCGCGAGGCCGTGAATCAAAGCGCCGGGATAACGTCCCCGGATTCGCTGCGCAGTCTGCAATGCGCCCGTACCGAGCACCACGATTGCCGGCGGTTTTGCGTCGATCAACCCCGCCATTTTTCCCCCGGCACGACCAGCAGCGAGAAGTAGGGCGACGCCATAGGATCGACATCCTCCAGCGGCACGATGCGCTGGTTCGCCATGGTCGCGCGTTCGACATAGAGCGCGCGTTTATCGAGTCCGAGGTCTTTCAACACGCGCCGGACCTTGTCGAAGTTGCGGCCGAGTTTCATGATCACGGCGGCGTCGGTGGCGGCAAGCCTGTCACGAAGATCCGCTTCCGGCAGCACGCCCGATAACACCGACAAACTCTGGTTCCGGTACACGAGCGGCACGCCGAGCACGGCGACGCCGCCGAGCATCGAACATACGCCGGGTACGACTTCGGCTTCGAAGCGCTCGGCGAGCCGGTCGTGCAGGTACATGTACGAGCCATAGAAAAACGGATCGCCTTCGCAGATCACGGCGACATCGCGGCCGGCTTCGAGATGATCGGCAATGCGGATGGCGGATTCATCGTAGAAATCGCCGATGATCGTTTCATAGCAAAGCGGCGGTTCGAGCGCTTCGGTCGTCACGGGATACACGAGCGGCATGCGCGTCTGCGTGTCCTTCAAATGCCCTTCGATGATCCCGAACGCGTTGCCCTTCTTGCCTTTCGCCACGAAGTACGCGACCACCGGCGCGGATGTCAGCAAACGCAGCGCCTTCACCGTGATCAGTTCGGGATCGCCCGGACCGACGCCCAGGCCATAGAGACGTCCGCTCATCTATTCAGTCTCCGAAGCCAGCGCGGTGGCGGCGGGCGCAGTGAACGCGCTGGCTTCGAGGTCGGAAGGGCGGCGGGG
>NZ_JBSIPA010000850.1:0-1169 GCF_053574605.1 Caballeronia sp. M23-90
TGCCGTTCCCGCCACCCGGCGCAGCAGCGCGAGCGCAGTGGAGCCGGTGCGGTCCTCGCTGGATGTATCGAGCTTCTCGAGCCGTAGACGTGCGAGCACTTCCTCCGCGTTGTTGCTTGCAAGACCCGCGGCGCGTCTTAACCGCTCGAGCTCGAGCTCATCGCGTTTCGATCTTCCGAGCGACTCGGCAAGATAAGCGAAGTTGGCCGCGATCGCCTCGATCAATCGTTGATTGAAGCGGGCTGGTTCACGGCTTGGCCATAGCAGGAAAGTCGCGAGCAATGCAACGACACAACCAAACACGTTGTTCGAAAGCCGCGTGATGGCATAGCCAAGTTCAGCACCGCCGGGCGCCGCGAAGTCCGCGACGAGCACGAACGTCGGCGTGATGAAAAGCACAAAAAGGCTGTAGCTCACGGGTCTGAGCGCCATGGTCGCGCACACGAGCGGGAACACGACCAGCGAAATCGCCACGGGCGAATGAACGGCAAGACCGATCGCGGCGGCAAGCAAGCCGCCGACAATGCTCCCCGCCGCGCGCTCGATACTGCGTGGCCAGCTCGTTGCAATGGACGGCTGCAGGATCAGCAGCGTGGCCATGGTCGCCCAGTATCCGAACGGCAGATGAAGCAGGCGCACCGTGATGAACACGATGGTCGCCGCCACCGCAACACGCGCCGCATGCCGCGCGCCGATGGAATCGGTCGACGCATTCGCCTTCAACGTTTCGACGCCACGTTTCAGAGTCGTTACCGCCGAGTTCCACCAAGCGTCCTGCACGATCGGAGCGGGTTCGAGCTCGCTGAAATCGACATCGAATCGAAGTGCGATCTTTTCGCCCAGCGCGGTTTCCAGTTGCTGCGCAAGCGAGTGAAGCCGGTCGCGCTGATGCCAAGTCGGTTCCCAGGGTTGATCGGCGAGGGCGCGCGACAGTCTTGACAGTACTTCAGCAAAGGCCTCCAGAGCACGCGCCGCACGCTTGGAATTGGGCAGCCTATGATGACCGCGCTCGCAGGCATCGGTGACGGCAATCAAATACGCGAAGATCTGCTCGCTGTCGGCGAGTGCGAGAAGCAGGTTGTTGTAGGTGTCGCGCCGGTCTGCCTTCGCCGATGGAACCCGCGCCAACGCCTTGCGTGTCGTCTCGATCGCGGCTCGCGCCTGCCCCA
>NZ_JBSIPA010000851.1:0-1168 GCF_053574605.1 Caballeronia sp. M23-90
GGAAATTCGAAAACGGCTCCAGCCAACAGCGCAGCCGGTTTAATTTGCAAAACTGAGACGTAGGGTAAAGCCCAAGAAAAGTGGCGCGTTATCTTCAGGTCATTGATTCGCCATCCATCTCCCTTCGTTCGCGCCACGCCAGGAGCTGGCCCTTCGCGTCCACGCCATGCGTACTGAAGGTGGTGCGCACAACGCCAGCGTGAAGCTCGTCGTCGGGGTGAAAGAGCGATGACATGTGGGTTGGGTGCCTCACGGGACGTACGGAAATTCGAAAACGGCTCCAGCCAACAGCGCAGCCGGTTTAATTTGCAAAACTGAGACGTAGGGTAAAGCCCAAGAAAAGTGGCGCGTTATCTTCAGGTCATTGATTCGCCATCCATCTCCCTTCGCCCGCGCCGACGCTCGTGTTTACGGCCGCGCAATCGGGAATCGTAGGCTCGCCAGAATCATTGCGCAGCGAGACCGCGTATTCGCATGGACCACAGCGAAGCTGCACATTCCAATAAAACAACCATTGCGGCGCACAGCCGGCAAAGGTCGACGAGGTATTAGTATGAACGCCCTAAAGAAACCGCCGCCGATCAAGGCGGAAAACCTGCTGCCGTCGAGACTGGCCGATCAGCAGCTCGACCATCTGGAGCGGATGATCGGCTCGATCGTCAAGAACAGCCCGGCGGCTCCCGTGCTTGGCCTGGACCCCGAATATTGGGAAAGCCGCGTCCGGGCGCTGGTGGAAGAAAACAACTTGCTGGTGGTTCAGCAGCAACGCGTGCAACGTCTTTTGATCAAGCTGCAGCAACGCGCAAAAAACAAGACGATGGACCCGGCGGCAGCTTGAGTCTCCTCGCGCCACCGTCCGGCGCCTGCAACCACGCGTTCGATCAGTTGCCGATTTTCAGCAGTTCCACTTCAAACGTCAGCGTGCTGTTCGGCGGAATGGCGCCCACGCCCCGATCGCCGTAAGCCGTTGCCGGCGGGCACACCAGCTTTGCCTTTTCGCCCACCTTCATCTTCTGCAGACCCTGCGTCCAGCAAGGAACGACACGTCCCAACGGGAACGATGCCGGCGTGCCGCGCTTGTACGACGAGTCGAACTCGGTGCCGTCCGCGAGCGTGCCGCGATAGTTGACCGTGACGGTGTCGGCAGCGGTCGGCTGCGCGCCCGTGA
>NZ_JBSIPA010000852.1:0-1164 GCF_053574605.1 Caballeronia sp. M23-90
AGCGCTTCAAGCGTGTCGCACCGCGACCACCCGAATTGCCCGTCGCCGCATGGATCAACCCACCCAAAAAGAAGGAATCCCAAACCCGCATAAAACTTGACGCTTGCTCACTGAATGTAAACACCCAAGTGTCGCAAACTCATTGACACGCTCCGCGGTCGGAATGGCGTGACCGACGTCGTGGCGGACAACATGATCGTGTTCGGCGGTGCTCATGAGAAAACTCCAAATAGGCGTATGGTCCTCACAATGGCGCGTGCCTGTCAAATTTCTTTTAGCCAAGCTGCGCAATGTATCGGCGCATTTCAGCCGCGATGCCTGCTCGTCGGTGCGCAGGCACATGGGTGCCTACGATAATGACCTGTCCGGCGCTACGAATTTCGATCTTTGGGCGAGGCTTCTCTTGCAAAGTAATTCGAATCCATCGCGGATTAAGCTCGACCACTGTGAGGTGGGAAGCGAGTGCAGTTTCAATAATCAAATGTTCGGGTGAAATGACGATCCGTTCGTAATCCGTCGCGTGCCGTGCATAGACTAGGACCGCGCTGCCCACAGCAATCAGGTCGATCCCTGCGAACGGAAGCACGGTCCATGCGCCCAACGCTGTCCAAAAGGCCGCGATTGATAGGGTGACGGTCGCGAGCGAACAATAGAAAACGCCGAACTGCCACGGCGTAAACGCGCAATTGCGTTTGAGCATCCATACCGCAGCAACATCATGTGAGGTAACCTGAATTTTCCGGACACTCCTTTTTGATAAACTTTATCAATGGGAGCACACATGACGAAACCGAGAACATACACACCGGAGCTTCGTGAAGAAGCTGTAAAGCTTGTGCTTGCACAGGGCCTGACGCTAGATGAAGCGGCGAAGCGAATTGCCATTCCGATGGGGACTTTGGCCACTTGGGTCAAAGCAGCCAAGCTTGGCAATGGCGCCGTGGCGGCGCCAGGCAGTCGCACGGTTCCCGAATTAGAAGCCGAGGTAGCCAGACTACGCAGGGAACTGGCGGAGACCAGGATGGAGCGAGATATCGTAAAAAACCGCCCCACGCGCTTGGGCGCGACCCTCATGAATAGAAACTTCAGGGGCGTACACTTGATGCGCGCAGAGACAGTGGCCGTATGCTTCTTGGAGGTCTCGACCCCGTCAAAAAACCTGGC
>NZ_JBSIPA010000853.1:0-1162 GCF_053574605.1 Caballeronia sp. M23-90
CTAGTGTTCTGTCCCAGAAATAACTTTACATAAATATTTGTTGTTCTACGATAAAGCCATGACCGACAGGGAGGCGATCATGGGACGCAAGGGAATCGAGATTTCGGTGTCGACGCTGGAGCGGGAGCAATTGCTATCAATGAGTCGCTCGCGTTCTCTGCCTCATTCTTTGGTCCGTCGAGCAAAGATTATTTTGATGGCCGCTGACGGTTATACGAGCCAGGAAATCGCTTTGCGGTGCGAGGTGACCCCACCGGCGATCACGCATTGGAAAAAGCGATTTGTCGCACAGGGGCTTGCCGGTCTGCATGATGAAGCCCGCCCGGGCCGTCCGCGCACACATGACGATGAAGCGGTGGCAGAACTGTTGGCCAGGGTGCTGCACGAGAAGCCGGACGGGGCGACACACTGGAGCGTGCGCTCTGCCGCTACGCAGACAGGGATTTCTAAGAGTTCGGTGGCCCGGTATCTGTCGCTATTCGGCGTACAGCCCCATCGTTCAAAGAGCTTCAAGCTGTCTACCGATCCGTACTTTGTTGAGAAGGTGCGCGACATTGTCGGGCTATACCTAAGCCCTCCGACCCATGCACTCGTGCTGTGCGTCGATGAGAAGACCCAGTGTCAGGCACTGGAGCGTACACAGCCCGTGCTGCCGATGGGGTTAGGCTATCTCGAAGGGGTAACGCATGACTACTTCCGGCACGGGACGACGACCCTGTTCGCTGCGCTCAATACGGCAACGGGCGAAGTCATCACCCAATGCAAGTCACGCCATAGGCATCAGGAGTTTCTGGCCTTTCTGAATCACGTCGACCAGGCTGTGCCGACTGATCTCGAGATCCATCTGGTGGTCGACAACTATGCGACGCACAAGCATCCGAAGGTCAAGGCCTGGTTAGCCAAACACCCGCGGTACCACATGCATTTCACACCCACCTATTCGAGCTGGCTCAATCAGGTGGAGCGCTGGTTTGGACTGGTTACACAACAGGCGATCCGACGCGGGTCATTCAGAAACGTGCGCCAACTGATTACCAGTATCGAGCGCTATGTTCAGCAGTACAACCAGCACAAGCGAGCGTTTGTGTGGACTGCAACAGCCGATTCCATTCTCAAGAAAGTGGCGAAACTATGTAAAGTTATTTCTGGGACAGAACACTAG
>NZ_JBSIPA010000085.1:0-18754 GCF_053574605.1 Caballeronia sp. M23-90
TGCACGAATTTCTTGAACATCGAAGAGTCCTTATGGAGGTTTGAGGGCGCACTTGAATCAGGTGGTCGCTTCGAGCATCTGCTGGAGCAGATCGAAGCTGAAGATGTCGTCGAGCGCCGGCGTGATTTTCATCAACCCCAGCGTTTCGAGAGTCGCGGCGCGGTCACGAATGCAATCGCGCATTGAGCGGATATCGATAATCGGCGGCTGTGCTGCGACGCCTGCGAGGAGTTCGTCGAACGTGAACTCGGGCCAGCGATGCGCGCTCGCCCGAAGCGCTTCGCGAGGCGTCTGTTCAATGGCGAGCTTTGCATCGAGCATGGCGCGCAGCGCAGCCGATACAACCTCAGGATGGCGCTCCAGGAAACTTTTGCGCGTAACGAGCAGCGTGTCGGGATACTCGCCTCCCCATGCTTGCAAGCCATCGCAAAGACGCGCGTAGCCCTGGCGCTCAAAGCGGGAAATCCATGGCTCAATCACCGTCAGCGCGGCGATTCGCCCGTGCATGAAATCCTCGGTGGCCTGTGCGAGTGACGGATACAGAACGCGTTCAATGTCGGCGGGCATCATGCCGTTGACCTGCAGTGCATCGTGCAGCAGCACCTCCATGGGGTCGTCGGCGAAGGTGCCCACAGGCTGCCCGTGCAGACCCGTCATGCCGAGTCCGGGCTGGCCCATCAGCGCCATGCCGAGCTTGCCGCTGCCGCCTACGATGCGAAGCGGGTCCGGCCGCGCATGGTCCACGAGCGCTTGCGTGAAGCCGGTTGTGCCGAGTTCGGCGGCGCCGCTTCGCAGCAAGGTAGCGGTGGAGCTGAACTCGGCGAAGTGCGGCGCCTCCACGTCCAGCCCGTGGCGCTCAAAGAGACCGGTGTCTACAGCCACGAACAGCGCCAGATTGGACAGCGCGCTACCGTGCGCAAGAAGCAGTTTTCGCATCGGATAGGTATTGGAAGTTCAAGAGTCCACGGCAACCGTTTCAGTCTCCCGGCGCTGCGCGTTCACATCGATTTAGCGAGGACTGTGCCAATTGCTTCAGGTTCGATGAAGCTTTTTGCGGCCCACTTTGTCTACAAGGGATTGGACGGATTGTTTTGAAGAACTTGACATCCCTGTACACAATTTCTTAATTGAGATTACGGCGGTTTCGCACCATTGCGCAACAAAGGTCATCATCGTTGCACCAAACTCCAACATCTCGCACCGTCGTGCTGCGTGATCGCCGCGTGAACTGGACATCTTTTCACGGCTGGAATGCACACGTTACAAGTGGATTGAATAAACATCAGATTGACAAATTGTATGCAATTTAAGCGATAATTCGGCTTACGGGAAGGCGTCACATTGCGGCTGCTCGGCATAGGTGTACCTTGTCGTACTTTTTGAGTTTGGAAACCAGGACCCCAACATGGCGACTGACAATAAGCGGTCGAAGCGTGCTGAAAACGGATCCACCGGGTCGTTCGACGGCGCGCACCGGAACGTGATTTACGAGCGTTTGATGAATGCCATTTCGGAGCATCGGCTGCAGCCGGGTACGAAGCTGGCCGAAGATCGGCTCGCAGCAATTTTTCATGTGAGCCGAACTACGGTGCGTGCGGTGTTGCAGCAACTTGCGCACGAGCTTGTCGTCACGATCGTGCCGAATCGCGGTGCTTTCGTTGCCAGCCCAACCGTGGAAGAGGCGCGTGAACTGTTCGAAGCAAGACGGCAGATCGAATTGCCGATCGTCGAGAAGGTCTGCCGTTGCGGCAAAAGGAAGGACTTCGCTCGCCTTCGCGCGCACGTTGCGCAAGAGGACGAAGCGCGCAAGCATAACGATCGCCGAACGGCGGTGCGTCTTTCAGGCGAATTTCATGTGATGCTGGCGCAAGTTTCGGGCAACCGCTTTATTGAGCGGACCATGCGCGGGCTGCAGATGCTGACGTGCCTGACCATCCTGCTCTACAACGCGCCAACAGCGCAGGCTTGTCCGCATGACGAACATGCGCGCCTGATAGATGCGCTGCAAGCAGGCGACGCCATGCTTGCACAAAAGCTCATGGCCGAGCATCTCGAACATATTGAAGCGACGCTCCAATTGCTTGAACCAGAAGAGGAAGACGACGACCTGGAATCAATCCTGTTTGAGTGCTGAGTTCGCTGTGCGGTACGAGTTCAGAAGGTGCCGCGTATTTTGTAGGCCTTGGCGCATTGTTGGGCATAGAATTCGTTGCCCACGTTCCAACCGCTTCAAGGCCAAGACAGATCGTGGGATCTGGAAGCTCGATTCTGGCCAACCGAAGATATAGTCGACACAACTCGGTCAAGTTCACCAGTAGCAACTATGCCGTCTAACTTTCGGCGGCCTCTATGGATTTAGCGACCAGACGAATACTTACTCCCAAAAGACCCGCTGAGGCGCTCACAATCGAGGCGATTCAACCGGTCGTCGCAGCACTGCATTATTGAACAGATTCTATTCGCCCTAAGTCTCAGCACGAGTCTTCCAGCCGAGTGTTCTCGGGCGCCCAGATTTTATGCGTCAGCAGCGGCTTGGATCTCACAAGCACTCTACCGAGACAGGTTCGTGCATTTTTGGAAGTATGGCCGCAGAAGGCCATGGTATTTCCGTTCGTACCACGCCGCCATGATTTCTGCGGGTGAGCGGAGCACATCTTCACGCCGATCGGACACCTTTTTGCTACGATCCCAAGTCAATGATCGCCGCAAATGAGCAGCCAAGTCCGCCAAGATCTTCTTGATTGCGTTAGCCATCGTGACAGATCCATAGCCGGCGAGCGCGGGCCCGATCTTCGTGCGTTGCACAAGCCCTTAACCATTCTCGCAAGATAGGCGCACGAGCATCTCAAGCATCGAAAAGCGGCTTGATCTTTGGACCGTGTCCCGATGGGGGATCGGTTTAAGCTAATAATTAGATCGCACTCCCAATGCCCGGCATAGCGCGAGCTTGCACCGCTCAGGACCGGCTGGAAAGCATCGCCTTTTCGCCAACGTGCACGCTAGCCTTAGCACGCGCTCTCGCTCGAGGCCGCAAAAGCACGCCCGGCGCGAAAACGATCCACCGGTTCGCTTGCTGCTCTCGGGTTTGACAGTTACGGGCGCACCTTGAGCGAAGTCGGGGACGCGCAGCGGTCGGACGTCGCTCACCATCGGGTGACTCAGTTGTCGCACTGCTCGGGAAGCGGTGGTTAGCATGGGCGAACCATGTCGATGAAAAGGACACGAGCGCAAGAGCAAGTGTGGAAGCGTAGGATTTCATAGGGCTCTCCTGTCAACGATGGAGCGGCTTACCGGCTCCGGAGACGATATTTTGGAGAGCTCCTCCTAATAACGCGGTGACGTTGGGATGACTTTTTCGTCAGACGGGTGCTGCTGTTCCCAAAAGCATGAAACCAGACTTCATTCGTACCGTGACGGCAGCGACACACGAAAAGGTAGGCGCCCTTTAGCGACGAGCCCGATGTCGGTCAAGCCATAGCCCTGCAGCTTTCTGCACACTTACGGCATGCTGCTGCGCATGCCTTGCAATGCTGCGGGTCGTGCTTCTCACATTCTTCGGCGCATGCGTCGCACAACTGCGCGCACATTCCACAGATTGTCCCCATCTGACTACTGCCCCGAGCCATCGCCGCGGCGGCAGAACGGCACGCGTCGGCACAATCAATATCGAGCCGGATGCAATCGGCCATCTGCGATGCCTGGCCTTCGGTCAGACACGCCCCCGCACATCGGTCACATGCCCGTGCACATTCATAGCAATCCCGGATGCAGGATTCGAGTTGTTCAGTTGCCATTTTTCACCCCCATGTGATTTGCCGGCATCAGTGCCGACAGCAAAGAAGCCAGCAACGCGCAGTCCAGCAGTTCTGTGTCTAGCGTTCAACCGCGTCGATGCCATCCGCTGACAATCCGCCGGCGACGAACGAGACTGCTGGCCAGCACGCTAGTCGCCGCCGCTGTGTTGACCGCGCGGGCTCCCGTGTTCAGTGTGTAGTGGCTGTTCGTCATTGAACGGCTGGTAGTCCGCGATGCTGAAATTCCGCTCCAGCAACTCTCGCATTTCGTCGACGGCTGACGTTTGCGCGTTCCACATCTGTCTGCAGAGCCTTATAAGGTCATAATGGCGACGATCAGCGCCCGTGATACATGCATTCAACGGCTCGAAAAGCTCATAGTGGTGTCTGGCAAAGACTTCAAGGTACGCGTGGTCGAAGCTCTTACCAGCTTGAGCATGTTCGAGAATCGCAATGGCTGCGCTTTGTTCGGGCGGTGTTGTCGGCTGATAACTGATGCCATACCAGTCGCTCAGAAACTTCTCGAGCTGCAGAATCTGCTCCCGCTGCGTGCGGTTTTCCATACGCGCATTCGACTGTATTTCAGGCAACGACGCTTTGGCTTTCGTTGGCGGATAAGACGGTGTCGGCGCCGTACCTTCAGTCGTCGACAACGTGTCGTTTCGCTTGACGTCCGTTCCCGCCGCAAGCTCCGTCATTCTCAGTGCTGAATAGTGGTGGTCGATTATCTGCTTCATTAACGCGACCTCGAATCCGGCTGTGGTGCCACGCCCAGGTGAGTCGGCTATCGCCGGAGCTGGAAGCAACGATAATGATGCGAGAAACGCTGTTACCGCAAGCAAGGAGTTGCCCCTGCGCGCGCGAGACCCACCAGAAAACCACCTAAGCATATTTCCCACGATGACCTCCGCCGTTAGCCAGCCTTAATGTGTGACAGGGATGCCCGACCCGCTGGTCAAGCGACATGTTCCCAGCAAGTCCAGTTCCGCACGGGCATGTCTGTAAGCAAGTTTTCAACGCGAAATTCGAAGCTCACTGGCCCGCTATCCGCAAAACCTTGCGGGAAGGAGTCGGCCGCAAAATGGTTCTCCTTTTGCAATGTCTGCACGTGACTGTCGGATGACTAAAATGTCATCCGACAGCCATCCAATACGACTAATGCATGCTGCAGGCAGTCGCAGCATTGCAGAGTGCTGCACGGATTCGTTACTTATGTTCGCCTGCTACGGGACAAAAAAGGCGGCGTGAGTGGGGCCAGTATTCGTCCCGACTGCTTCGTGTTGCGCAAGACGATATCTCTCCCAGCGGCGCACAGAGCGTGTCCTTGACCTCGTTGACGCCTAATGCGGGGGTGGGCCAACCCGCCATCCGTCATTTTGCGGATCGGGAAGCGCTCCTCGGAAGGGGTCCCGGTCGAAGGTTTTAGGTATTTGATGGACGCCCCGACCAGCACGCTAGCAAGTTGCGGAAACACTGATCGGTTCCGACCAATTTCAGTTGCCTATCGACTTTCGGCGAAGCGCATAAGGAGTAAATAGATTGATGTTTGCTTCCAAACTTGTCCGGAATCAAACTTCGACAAATCCCTTAGGCGCAGCCGCTAGTGGTGACGTAGCCTTTATTGAAGGGCGTGCTTTGCAGGCGGGCATTGGAACGGCGTCGCCTTAACAAGCTCACAGTAAGTCAAAGGTCGACGGCACGTGCTACTCGTCGCAACATAGCCTGATCAAGGGTCCCGAGTTGAGGGTTCCGCGTCGCGCCGTCTGCAACGGACGATGACTTCAACATTTATGCCAGACCGTTATCGTCGCCGAATCAACGAAAGCGCGCGGAGACCGATCACTTCCCAACCGAGCGAACACGGACGGCAATCCGCTTACACGAATTTACATAATTATATTTAGCAACAAAAAATGTTCCTGCTAAGAAATTAAGTAATTGTTATTTTTATGCCAAAGAAATAGGAGAATCGGGCACTTAATTTGGATTTTAGATCCTGCATGGAATTTTCTTGAATCGGGGCACTTGATGGTCGAGATGGATTTAGATCATTATCCATTGAGCGAAAAATGTCGCAGGCCTGCGTTTCGTCAAATCCAGCTCGCGACGCCAATTCAACTTGAGCTTGACCCACGTCGCGACTCAATGTAATGTTTAACGCAATTTAAGCGTAAAGTGTTTACGCAGATTGGAGATGTGGATTGGCGAAATCTGATAGCGCCCGCGTAATCGCACAGCGGCAAGCGCGAGTGAACGCGGGTTGGTCCGAGGTCAAGGTCTGGGCAACGTCACGTGACGACGTCCAGAAAATTCGTGAATTTGCAGAGGCATTGAGAATGAAACACATTGCAGACAAAGTGCGGCAGATCGGCCGTGAGCGTAAAACCCCGCCCGAACTGGTCAACCGTGCGCTGGAAGCGTTCGGCTTGCAGGGCTCTCCAGACTTCACGACTCCGTCAGGTCCGACTTTGACGTTGGTGACGGACTTGGCTCGTGCGAACCAGTTGCCAGATCTCAATGCGGTCGTGGAAATGTTCGCGGTCGCGCACCCCGGAAATGCCCGCTTCGTGGTGGAGAGCGTGCCGGCAAAGGTAATCAGCAGCAATATTCCGTACCGCCTCGATATCCGCAGCTCCGCGCGCATCATGAAGTGGATCGATGCACACCCGGACTGGGCGGCCGAGCTTCATATGGCTGTTCAGAACTTCGACCTCGACGCTTGGGCCGAGGCGGCAGTCCGCGAGATGATGGGCTACGATCTGGATTAGGATCTCATCGGGACGGGATGATTTCAACAAACTTCCGCGCCGACCTCACCGCGCACGTCGACGCTCAATTCGAGGGCCTGGACTATTCACCCGAAGCTGCCGGCGCGCGCAACGCAAGCCGGCGCGCTACCTGATGCTGATGCTCCGGTTGCTGCGTCGCATCCCGGCCGCCCAACCGCGACGTGTCGTTCAATTCCGTGAGTTCGCGGTGCCACCTGCTCATGTGAGCGGTCAGACGCTCGTCCGGGCAATCGAGAGCGGGACAACGCTGCGTCCGTGGCTCAGCACGCTCGTGCGGAAACTCAACGAGCGCGACGATCTTCTCGACGATCGGGGTATCCAATACTTCCACCTGGGAATCGCATCCCATGAAAACACACGCTGCCTTCGTTGCGCGAACGGACGAAGTTGCGTTCGTCTGGACCCAGGCCGCACTGATCGAGATCGTGCATCACAACTGGTCCGCGCGGTTAGCGACTAAAGAATGCCCCTGAACGGTCAAGTACTGACCGCAGGAAATCATGCAGAGCTTCGCGAGTTTCGCGTCAATGCCAGCGCGACCGTGTCGGACGGCACGGTGTACTACGCTCCCGGCGGTAGCATGATGAGCAACGACGACGGCGCGACCGATTAAATTTATCGCCAGCAGCTGCTCAGGCAGGTCGATTATCTGGAGGCAGCGGTCCAGCAACGGGGGGCGCAGATCCGCGCGATGCTAGAGTACGCGGCGATAATGAACTTGCGCGCAAGGCGCAATTCAGGATCGGTTTTGCGGAAGGGTTCGCGGTCGAGATTTACCACCGGCCGAGCCGCACTTCTATATTGCCCTGAGATGCAACTGCAACTGCAACTGCCACGCAGCCGGTGGATAATCCATGCTCAGGAGGACTGTTTACCGCTTCAATGCTGCTATTTTTCGCCGTATTGCTTCTCCCATCATTCCACGCGGGCGACACAGGCGCCTGTGGCCTGATCCGATCAGATTTATAGAGCGTCTATATGCAGATAGTAGGACCACACCTACGTACTTCGCTTGTGAATGACAAGGCACTGTTGATTTTTCAAGGCGGTGGGGCCAAGGGGATAGTGCACGTTGGCGCGCTCCTTGCGGTTGAACAGATGAACCTCGGCGTCCGCGGCGTAGCGGGGACCTCGGCTGGCTCAATCGTCGCAGCGTTGGTCGCTGCAGGATTCTCGGGAGAAGATCTGGTCAACCTCCGTACGGGGAAACACTTGCTTGAGAACAAGTACGACGATATGGAATTCAGTCGTCCACGGGATCTCTTCGGGAAATGGGGCTGGAAGCGGCTGCGCTGGGTGGGACGGTTAGTGTACTGGGGGCCTACGCTGATCCTCATGGCTACCGTTGCTGCGCTGTTCGCGGTTTACGCAGGGTATGCGTGGCTCGGGATGGAGCTTGCTATCCTATGCGTCGTTTTGCCCGTGGTTTTCTTTATCTGGATGTCTGTGGGCATTACGTCGACGGAGGACGTCCGAAAATTCATCGACGCGGTACTACGATCACGGATACAGGCGTCAACCGAGGCTGGAGTGACATTTTCGGATCTTGAGAAAGCTGGCGGGTTGCCGCTCAAGATTGTGGCAACCAACGTGTCGGAAGAGCGGGCCGAAGTCTTCTGTCTGGAAAGGACGCCAGACGTGGCCGTGGCAGACGCGGTGGCAGCGTCGATTTGCCTGCCAGTCATTTTTCGGCCACATCGCTTTTTGTGCACGCGGGGAAAAGGAGTGACCGCGGACCGCAGGGAGCGCAGCTATGTTGACGGCGGCCTGATTTCCAATCTCCCGGTTTGGACCCTGGATGAAGAACGCGAAAAACACGATGCCGCCCGTGACGGGGAGCTTCTGACCATCGCATTCGGGATCGAACCGAAAGACCCCGGCAGCGGAACCCTTCAAGAACCATCTTCGTTGCTGCAGGCGCTAATTTCAGCGGTCGTCGCAGGGTCCCTTGAACTTGACATGCGGAAGGTGCCGAACGCTCATCACATTATGATGCCCTGCGCGCTCAAGCTCATGGATTTTCATAAGCCCAAGCACATATATCTTGAGACGGTGGAGCAGGCAAAGGGATTGGCGTTCAGCCTCCTGCAAGATGGGCTTGTGACTTTTCCGAAAAACATCGCAAGCGCATGTCAAGCGATCCAAGGGGAAACTCTGCGGGCTTTGCATTCCCAAATTGGGGTTTGGCATTCCAACACTTCTCCATTGGTTCGGGTTACCTTGGCCGTGCAGCCTCGCGGTTCCTATGCGCCCCCCGCCTGGACCTTCTCCATAGGGTTTCCTGGCCTGCCCGAGTTTTCGCCGGAGGGCGCATGGGAGTCGGGAGAGCCCATGTTTGGCGCCTACGAGGGCGGACATTGGCCGGGACAGCACTGGCGCATCGTGATCCCCGTGTCTGGGCGGCGGCCAAGGCCAGCGCGATCGACGCCTTCGGTGGAACGCGGGTTGGTGATTGCGGTCGAATGCGATGTGATTCCGGATCTAGCATTGAAGGACGTGTCTAATTTTCAACCATTCATTGACGCGCTCGAAACTGCAGTGTTAGATTTCTGTTATAGAACAGGCATTTACGTTGCAGTACAAAGGAGTACATCGTGGCCATGGGATTGAAGTTCTTTACTACCTCTAATTCAAAACGTGATGCGACCCCAAAGGCGCGCGAATTTGATCTTGGTATTCCATTGGTCCCTGCGGATGTGGAGCAGGCAAAGCGTACTGTGGCCGCAGTAACCGACATTTTCAAGGTCTCGATCGCGAGCGGTTCGGGAGCGGCGCTCAAGGCGGACATCGAGCGAGCTTTGCAGCAGGCGGCCGAGGCACGAAAATCAGCGAAACGCGATGGACCGGTAAGCGTCGAAGGCTGACATAGGACGGGGAAAGGGCGCATACAGCGCCCTTTTTATTGGACGGCGGGTTGGGCACTTGTTTTGAGATGACGGACGCCCGAGGCTTGTTCTTTCCTCCTGAGGCTCCTGACGCCAAACTGGCGGGCAGCGCGGAGGAGGATACTTTTAGACTATCTGCCCTGGTCAAAAGCGACGACGACTCTGGAGGGATTGTCGCGAGCGTGGTCCGCACATGGGCCCGGGAAGCGGATCCGTCTTAACGCCGCCCTTCCATCGCAGTCGAAGGTTCATGAAATCACAGTTGGCGCAGCAGATCAAGGTTATCGCGTGCACGCGTCCAGTCCACCTCGCCGACGTATTCACGAAAGTCAGCTTCCCGTCGTCGGCATCAAAGATCTCATCATGTGACGAAACCGCGCGTTTGCCTTATCACGTGCCTCGCTGCTTTAGTCTGCCGCATGGATAATGGGGTTTTCGTCACATCATTCATTATGTTCATCCCCCAAAAAGTCCTTGCGCTCTTTTCGGTCGTTGCCGCGATTACAAGCCTTACCGCGTGCAACGGGAAATCTAAGCCGACCACAGAAAATTTTAAGGCCGCGATTCAAACGAGTTTGGACACTCAGCCCGGAGCCTGTGTACGGTCTCCTTCCGACACCTTTCCATTCGACGGGCCGAGACTGAAACATTGGGGATTCGATGAATCCGACGCAGCTGAAGCATTGAAGGGCGCAGGATTGCTATCGTCCATGGACGACAAGATAGCGTTAAGGGGAAACAAAGAGGAAATGGTTGACGGTGCGCATTACACACTGACTGACGAAGGGAAAAAGTATCTCGTGCCGGCGCCGGCGGCGATCGTACATCCGCGGTTCTGTGGCGGTAAGCGAAAACTTCGAGACTTAACAGGTGCTACGCCCCCGATCGGAGATGGGGTGGGTTCCCAAGTCCTGGTGACTTATACCTACGACATCGTCGAAGCGCCCGCCTGGTTTAACAACGCTGCGATCCAAAAAATGTTCGCAAACGATTTAATCGACGTCTCAAAACCCTCAGTCGGGCGGGCGCGCCTCGAATTGACCAAAGACGGTTGGTCGGCGCCTGATTGATACGTTGACGAGGGCGCTGTTGCTTGCGACTGGCGCCCCCACGCTTTGCGCCAGCTGCCGTTCGCAAGGCCGCGGTCAGCGAGCGATGTCTTGCCGTCATCTACCGGATCCTTCACGCCCCGAGTGGCCGGCGCGCCGGTTGATTGCCGCTTCTTTTTAGCCGACTGGATTTGGAAGCCGCGCAATGTGCCCTTGTTCCGCATTGAGGGAAAGAAACGCCCTAGGCATTCGGCTCAAACGCCAACCAAGGGATGGGTCGGCGACGATAAGCTCAAAAATCGTGTTGCGGACCGTGCGGTTCAATGTAGGCATGAGTTCGTCCGGTATGTACTTTGCGTGTAAATCTTCGAATGCATTACGAACCGAGTAAGCAAGTATCGCTGCCGCCCAGCGGAATGCCTGCTGCTGATGACTCGTCCAAAGGGGCATGCACTGCGCAATAGCGGGCTCACAATAACAAGGAATCGCGAACAAACCTCTCCACAACGTTTCATCGCTGACATTGCGGCGAGTGTGGAGTAAAAAGCGGCAGCCCGTTTGTAGCCCCAATCTGATCGCAGTAGCCATTTCCCGATGTCGCTCCTTCGGAACTGCACTGCCGCAAACAACGGCAAGTCTCACGACTAACCGGTCGGCCAGGCTTGTCCTTGCGAGCCGCATGACCGAGATCGCCGTTATTCCCTCTGGTTTGACCCATTCCATCTGACGCACCCTCTTGATAGCGACTCGAACTCGCCCGTAGAACCAAAATTGAGTCTATGGCGCGCTGGCGGAGAGCGCAATGTTGTAGACGCCGACGTAAAAGTAGACCACTTATGAGGGTCTCGCCGACTTAAAAGTGACCCGGGCAACCAGCCTAACCTGCTGCTTTTAGAAGCAGAGGTTTAGAGGATGCTCCCGATGACTATGATTGGCAAAGTACGGCGGATGTTTCACCGCCAGGACAAGTCGGTGCGCGAGATCGCGCGGCTGACGAGTTTGTCGCGCATCACAATCCGTAAGTATTTAAAAGAAGGTACCGCGCAGGAACCGAAGTACGAACGCGCAGAGCGGGTAACCAAGCTGACGCCGTTTCACGAGAAGCTCATCGAGGCGTTAGTTGTTGACGCGCTGCGCCCGAGGAAGGAGCGGCGCAAGACATGGACGCTGTTTGAGCAGCTTCAGGCCGCCGGCTATGACGGCTGCTATTCGCGGGTGACTGATTTTATCCGGACGTGGCGAGTCGCCGAAGGCAAGTCGATTTCAGCAAACGCGTTTGTACCGCTGCACTTCTCGTTAGGCGAAGCGTTTCAGTTTGACTGGAGCGAAGAAGGCTTGGTGATCGGTGGGATGTATCGCAAGTTACAGGTCGCACATACGAAGCTTTGCGCTTCAAGAGCGTTCTGGTTGACGGCGTACTTCAGCCAGGGCCACGAGATGCTCTTTGACGCGCACACACGGGCGTTCAAAGCACTCGGTGGTGTGGCGCGCCGCGGTATCTATGACAACATGCGAACGGCGGTCGATAAGGTCCCCCGTAAAGGCAAGGGGCGACTGGTCAATGCCCGATTTGCCGTCATGTGCTCGCATTATTTGTTCGAACCGGACTTCTGCAACGTGGCCAGTGGTTGGGAGAAAGGTGTCGTCGAGAAGAATGTGCAGGATAGTCGACAACGGATCTGGGCAAGTGCTCGCGAAGAGCGCTTCGGCAGCCTCGCCGAACTGAACGCGTGGCTGGACTCTCGTTGCCGATTGCTTTGGAATGAGGTGCGCCATCCTGATTACAAAGGCGTGAGCATCGCTGACGTACTTGATCATGAACGCGAGCATTTGATGCCGATGCCAACGCCGTTTGACGGTTATGTCGAGCGCTTGGCGCGCGTATCGAGCACCTGCCTAGTGGTCATCGCGCGCAATCGATATTCGGTTCCGTGCGAGTTTGCCGGCCAGATAGTGAGCACGCGCCTTTACCCAACACGCGTTGTCGTCGTTGATCACAATGCCGTGATTGCGGGGCATGAGCGCCTGGGCGGCGAAACCCAGGTGCAGTACGACTGGCAGCATTATGTGACGCTTTTGCAGCGCAAACCCGGGTCTTTGCGCAATGGCGCGCCGTTTTTGGATATGCCAGAGCCGCTTAAACGGTTGCGCGTGGGGCTGCTTCGCGAAACGGGGGGTGATCGGGTGATGGCGAAGATACTGGCACTCGTTCCCAGCAGCGGACTGGATGCGCTCTTGACGGCGATCGAGTTGATCTTGGCGCAGATGCCGCCATTGGGGCGTGTGAGCGTCGAGCACGTGGAGAACGTGCTTGCAAGACTACGCGACGCGCAGCCTCCACCAAGGATCGATACGCAGTTGAAGCTCTCGACGCCGCCACTGGCGAATACATCGCGCTACGACGGATTGCGCAGCACAACCCCGGAGGTCAACCATGCGTGATCTGAGCGCTGAACTCAAGCAACTACGCCTGCACGGGATGGCGGCCGCCTGGAGGGGATCTGACCAAGATCCGGTCAAATTGCTATCATAAGCCTGAAAGTTATGAAGCGACGGATCTCTATGCTTTGATGGAATAAGGAACTCGGGCCGTGAATGCGTCCCTGAGCTATCGCGTCCGCTTGCGCGTCGGCATGCAGACAGGTCAACGTGGTCAGCCAGCGCGGGACGGTCGCGTCCTTAGCTGACTGGGCTGAATGTGCGGTCTCTTACGCGGACATCGTTCGCAGCAAACCCCGCATGACATCCTCCAGGGTATCGTGCCGGGGACCGTCAGACGCCGCCGCTACGACCCGGAGTACGTCACCTTCGAGCCTCGCCTCCCACGAGACGATACGGCGGCGGTCATGGGGAAAACGGGCCACTTTTTCCTCAATCAGGCGCTCGATGCCCTGTGTGACCTCACGCCGTATTTCGGGTGGAACACTTTTGTCGAATCCGATCCGATCACGTAGCGCTTCAGCACGCTCGCTCTCGGGCAGGAGGCTGGTATTCCAAGCCGCAACTATCGCCGTCAGTGCGCTCTGATATTCCTCCAGTGTTGGATGATCGGATACCTCATCCTGAAGCAGTTGGGCGAGGGGCCAGGAGATTTTCTGCTCCGGCGGCAGGTCATTACGATCGAAAACGATAGCGTCGGGGATCCCTGACTGAACCGCTCCCCGTCGCAATGCCTCCAGGTCGCGCGTGCCCAGCTTGCGGGCGCGAGACGATTTTTTCTGCTGGCTGGCTTTGCCCATGTTTCTGTCCCCTTCGCTGCGTTCTGAATCCGAAAATTATAGCGGCCAGCTGGTTGCACAGACTGTGCACAAGTGTGACGGCTTTGCCGGATTTTTTGCGCTACACTGGCCAGCCCATTCGAGATCCGGAATCCGGCATGGCGACCATCGAACGTACCGCGTATCCGAGGTTGCCCAAGGGTTTTTCACCGGAGGAACTGCAGGCGTTCTATACGCCGGACGTCGAAGAGCTTGAGTGGGTGCGCCGCAACGCGCGTGGCCAGTCCTCGAGACTGGGCCTGCTGGTTCTGCTGAAGGTCTTTCAGCAGATGCACTACTTTCCCTTCGTTGACGCCATTCCCCCCGTTGTCATCGAGCACATCCGGGCGAGCGCGAATATAGGCGCCGAGGCCGCATTCGGCTACAACAGGGCAAGGTCGCCCGCCTTGTTTCGTCACTATGCGGCAATCCGCGAATTTCTCGGCATCCAGTCCTACTACGGCTCCGATGCCAACGAAATCGCGGTACGCGCGGCACATGAGGCCGCCGAGACGATGGATCAGCCGGTGGACATCATCAATGCAACCATCGACAGCCTGATCCAGCAGCAGGTCGAACTGCCCGCGTTCTCGACGCTCGATGCCATTGTGGAGCAGATCCACACGCGAGTTCAAACAGCGCTGTTCCGACGTGTCTCGCGTCGCCTCTCTGATGAGGACAAGGCCCAACTGGACCGGCTGATCAAGCGCGAATTCAACCAGCGCCAGAGCGCGTACAACACCATCAAGCGATACGCCTTACGCCCATCGCGAAAGCATATCTCCCTGCTCGTCGACCATCTTGCCTGGCTCGATGGTTTTGGCGACTTCAACCATGCGCTGGAGGGTGTTCCCGCGACAAAGCTGCGCTCCCTCTCGACGCAGGCGATGAGTCTGGACGCGGCGAATCTGAAGGAAACCCTGCCGGAGCGGCGATATACGCTCATTGTCGCGTTGCTGCATCAAATGCGCGTGCGAGCCCGCGACGACCTGGCCGAGATGTTCATCCGTCGTATGAGCGCAATCCACAAGCGGGCCAGGGAAGAGCTAGACCAGATCCAGGCACGTCAGCGCGAACAGATGGAAAGCCTGGTCGATACGCTTGACGGCGTCGTCAATATTCTCGACGACTATACCGATGACACCGAACTTGGTGCGCGTGTTCGCCATTATCTGGCGCCGTCGGGCGACCTCGAACCATTGCGCGAAAGCTGTGCCGAGGTCCGGGCCTACAGCGGCAGAAATTATCTGCCGCTGCTGTGGAGGCATTTCAAGGCACATCGATCAGTACTACTACGTCTGGCGCATGCACTGGCATGGAGCTCGACCACCCAGTCCGAGTCCTTGCTGCAGGCAATGCAGGTCGTTTTCAGGAACGAATCGCTTCATCGCGAATGGATCAACGTCGAGGTCGATCTCAGCTTTGCTTCCGGGCGTTGGCGCAAGCTGGTTTTCCGCCCGCCCGAGAAGGGTGCGACGACAAACCGGCGTTATCTGGAACTGTGCGTACTGTCCGCCATGACGAGGGAACTGCGCAGCGGAGACCTGTGCGTAGCCGGCTCGGATGCCTTTGCAGACTATCGCGATTACCTGTTGCCCTGGCATGACTGTGAGAAGCGCCTGCCGGGATACAGCGAGAGGCTTGGCATTGCCGACAGCAGTGCCGGCTTTGTGGCGCAGCTGCGCGAATGGCTCTCCGATGCAGCACGCCAGTTGGATGAGCGTTTTCCCGAGAAGTCCGACCATGTGACAGTCAACAAGGCAGGTGAGTTTGTTGTCCGTCGCACCACGGCGACGGTCATCCCTGAAAGCGCGGTGGCCCTGCAAAAGGCGATCGTCAAGCGCATGCCTGTGCGCAATCTGCTGGACGTACTCGCCAATATCGAGCACTGGACACATTTCACACGACACTTTGGTCCGTTAAGCGGCAACGATCCCAAAATCCGCGACGCCGAACAGCGGTACCTGCTTACCATCTTCGCAATGGGATGCAATCTTGGTCCCACTCAGGCCGCGCGCCACATGGGTGACAGGATCACGCCGCACATGATGTCGTTCGTCAACCGCCGGCACTTGAGTCTCGAACGCCTTGAGAGTGCACAACGCGAGCTGATCGAACTCTATCTCCGGCTTGACCTGCCGAAGCACTGGGGAGACGGCAAGACGGTGGCAGCCGACGGCACCCAGTACGACTTCTACGACAACAACCTGCTGGCAGGCTATCACTTCCGCTACCGGAAAATGGGCGCGGTCGCCTACCGCCACGTCGCCGACAACTATATCGCGGTATTCCGGCATTTCATCCCGCCGGGCATATGGGAAGCCATCTACGTGATCGAAGGGCTGCTTAAGGCTGGATTGAGCGTTGAGGCCGATACGGTGCACGCCGACACCCAGGGGCAGTCGGCTGCGGTGTTCGCCTTCACCTACCTGCTGGGCATCAAGCTGATGCCGCGGATTCGCAACTGGCAGGACCTCAAGCTGTATCGCGTGGATGCTGCGACCCGATACAAACATATCGATGATCTTTTCGCGGAAACGGTTGACTGGGAACTCATCGGGCGCCACTGGAAGGACTTGATGCAGCTCGCGCTGTCGATCCAGTCCGGAGCCATTTCATCGCCCCTTCTACTGCGCCGTTTCGGTGCGGCCAGTCCGAAAAATCGCCTGTCCCTGGCGGCCGAGGAGCTTGGCAAGGTGGTTCGCACGGTATTCCTGCTTGAGTGGCTCGGCAGCAACGAACTGCGACAGGAGATCACCGCCACAACCAACAAGGTCGAGTCCTATAATGGCTTTGCCAAGTGGTTTTCGTTCGGCGGAGATGTTTTGCCAGTCAATGACCCGGACGAGCAGCAGAAACGCCTGCGTTACAACGACCTGATGGCTTCGGCCGCGATCCTGCAGAACACGGTGGACATGATGCAGGCGTTGCGATCGATGGTGAATGAAGGCATTGAGGTCAATCCCGACGACATTGGATTCCTCAGTCCCTACCTCACCAGCAACCTGAAACGTTTTGGCAGGTACGAACTGGATTTTGGACACGTCGAGGGCTGGATACACGATCACCTGTTCGCCGGCCCGGTCCGTTCCCTGCGGAGATCCCGATCCCATGCCCGACCTTGAGACCCCCTATGGCATCGTCGATGCCGACGCGCTGGAATCATTGCAGCAGCGATACGACACGACCGTCATCCAGCAGGCCGTGGATCTTTTCGACACCATCCGCGCCCGCTGCGAGCCCGATGGTTTGCGTGACGATCTTCTGCGCCTGCACGCCATGGCGCATACCGTTATCAATGGCGCGAGCCTGTCGTGCTCGACGGATGACCTTACGCTGGTCGAACAGGCTGATTGCACCATCGAGGAACTCGAGGACTGGATCATGGTGCTCGAAAAAATGATTCTCGCCTTGCGCCCCCTGCAGGATCTGCGATCCGAAACGGACGAACCACTGTGAAGCCTGCCTCGTACAAGTGGCAGTTCGCCCAGCGTTTCCGGCGCCACGCTTTCGGCTGGCGCTCGGACGTACCGATCCAGCGTATCAAGGAAGCGCTCGCGGAGATCCGGCAGGTGGCGCGCGGCGATACAGTGCTTGCGGCAGAGGGCGCTGTGAAATTTCTGGAGAAAGTTTCGCCCGCGCTGGAACACGTCGACGGGTCGTCAGGTGCGATCGGCACGGCCGTGAATCGTGCGATCGAAACACTGGTCCCGGTCATTGCTGGCGCACAGGTCGACACAGTCACGCGCCAGGCCTGGCTCGAGCGGCTATGGGAAGCCATTCAGGATCAGGGCGTCCCCTATATCGAAGGTCTGTCGGACGAATGGGACACACTCTGCGTGACGCCCGAAATCGCCAGCGAGTGGGCCGACAGGTTTATTGATCTCGTCGAGCACGTCTGGTCCGAGGGGCCCGGGGGATATTTTGCGGGGACACCGATCTGTCTGGCTTCGCTATATGCAGCTGGGCGACATGCGCAGCTGATCGCACTGGTGGACCGCGCTCCGTTCAAGATGTGGCACTACCGACGCTGGGGCGTCAAGGCACTGCTTGCGATGGGCAGAAAGGCTGAAGCCGTGGCCTACGCGGAAAACACGCGCGGCCTCAACAGCCCGGACGGGCAGATTGCGAAAGCTTGCGAGGCGATCCTGCTGTCATCGGGTCTTGCCGACGAGGCATACCGGCGCTATGCATGCGAAGCGAACCAGGGCACCACCTACCTGGCAACTTTCCGTGCCATCGCAAAGAAGTATCCGCACATCGCGCAAGAGACCATCCTGAGCGACCTGGTTGCTGCGTCGCCGGGCGAGCCAGGGAAGTGGTTCGCGGCAGCCAAGGACGCAGGCCTGTTCAACCAGGCCATCAAGCTGGCCAATGCCAGCCCGACCGACCCCCGGACGTTGACGCGCGCGGCCAGGGACTTTGCGCAGAAGCAGCCGGGATTCGCCATGGCCGCCGGTCTCGCGGCGTTGCACTGGATCTCGATGGGCTACGGCTACGAGATCACAGGTGTCGATGTGCTCGATGCAAGCCGCGCCACGCTGCAGGCAGCGGAACACGCTGGCGTCGATCCCGAATCCGTGCGGCAGCAGATTCGCTTTCTGGCCTCCGGAACCTCTGTGCACGCGGACTTTTTGAGTCGCGCCCTGCAGGCGATCTAAGCCGGAAATCATCGTGAAAAATCCTGGCGGGACGTCTTTCGTGATCGATACAGAGATAACAGTTATTATCTCTGTATTGACATTTCTGGACTAAACTCCATGTCATGAAAACGCGTCTCCCGAACCCGGCCGCCGCCGACATGCCGAACGATTTTCCCGATGCCGACGCGCTTGCCGCGCTGCGCGCCTGGTACGAAGGCGCATCTTCGCGTGACGCGGCCAGCCGGTACCTGCGGGACCGGCTCGGTCAGGGGCAGTCTGCACGCGGCGTCATCGGCCAGATCCGCCGGCTGCGGGCGTAAAGCGCAAGCTGCCGGCA
>NZ_JBSIPA010000854.1:0-1158 GCF_053574605.1 Caballeronia sp. M23-90
TCGGTCCAGCCGTCCTGCAGTAAAGCAAGCGATGCAGCGCGGCCAATGCCGGCTCCGGCGCCGGTGACAACGGCGATGCGTGCGCGACGGTCAGATTCTGAGTTCACGGCGATGCTCTCCTGAGTGGGTCTCTGTTTATTGAATGGCGAAAGGGAAAACGTAAGGTACTGCACCTAAGCAGATGATCGCTTTATTTTCACATCGCTGCAGGGCTTGGGCAAGAATCGGCTTTACATTGGACCTTTGACCACCCAAAAAAAGCGGGGGAATGACGAACATCATGTTCGTCATTCCCCCGCTCGAAGCTCACGTCCTGCAGTTGTTCTTACCAGCTGAACTTGTACCCGACCTGACCAAACACACCCCGGCGATAATCACCGCCAATGTTGCGCGAGTACTTCACGTTGGCATACATCTCCGACGACTTGCCCATGCTCGTGGTCAGTCCCACGCCGAGTTCGTACCACGTCTTCGAGAACGCACCGTTGAAGGTCGATCCGTCGACCGTCGTGTTGCCCGGCGTCAGGAAATCGCGCAGCACGTCGGCCGTGAAGTAAGGCGTCAATGCACCCGTCTTCGTGTCGTTGCTCAGGTTTGCCTTGAAGATGCGGAACCCGGCGCGGCCGCGCAGCGCGTTGCTCGATGTGCTGCCTACCGGCGAGATGCCATCGTTGAAACCATTCAGATGCAGGTACTGATACATCAACTGCGCCTGCGGTTCGATCGCAATCGTCGTCGAGCCGATCAGGAACGGTTTGCCGACTTCGCCAGAAAGACCCGTGCCGTAGCCGTTCTGCGAAGCGCCGCCGCCGTAGACATCGCCGTACTTGTTGCGATAGTGGGTCAGTTGCGCGACGGCGTCGAAATAGCTGCCGTCCTTCAGGTACTTCGTCCAGTAGCCGCCGAGCGATTGTGCTTGCGTTTCCACTGAACCGGTCCCCGTACCGAGCGTCGGGTTCAGGCTGCGTGCGCTGTCTTCGAAAGTGGCCGAGGTCGAGCCGATCGTCAGCGTCACGCCGGCGTGCGTGCTGCCGCCTGCCGGGTTCGAAGCCAACGTCCAGTCCTTGCCGAACTGCGCGAAGAACGTGCGTTCATCGGCGGAGAAACGGTCGCCCGAATTGGCATCGAGGTTTTGGCCACCGATGCGTCCCCACACGC
>NZ_JBSIPA010000855.1:0-1153 GCF_053574605.1 Caballeronia sp. M23-90
TGGCGTCGTCGGTATCGCTTTCGGTCAACGTCAGCAACTAGCGGTGCCCGTGCCGGGCGAAACCGATCCGCTGACCCTGCTGGTGCGCGGCACGCAGTTGCTGACGTTGACCGAAAGCGATACCGACGACGCCGAAACCACCGGCTACGTTGTCGTGTTCGATGACATCTCCGACGTCATCTCGGCGCAGCGTTCGGTGGCATGGGGTGAAGTCGCGCGGCGTCTCGCGCACGAGATCAAGAATCCGCTCACGCCGATCCAGCTTTCGGCGGAACGCTTGCAAATGAAACTCGCCGATAAACTTGCGCCCGCCGACGCCGATGTGCTGAGACGCGGCGCCACGACCATCGTGAATCAGGTTCAGGCCATGAAGCAGATGGTCGACGATTTCCGCGAATACGCGCGCACGCCGCCGGCGGTGCTCGGCAACCTGCAGCTCAACGACCTCGTGGCCGAAGTGCTGACGTTGTATGGCATTGAAGAGGGCAAGAGCCCGATCAATGTCGAGCTGACAAAGCTGCCTGTGATTCGCGGCGACGCCACGCAACTGCGGCAGGTGATCCACAACCTTCTGCAAAACGCGCAGGACGCGGTCGCCGATGTTCCCGTGCCGCGCGTGCAGCTCGAAACGAAGACAGTAGAATATGGCGACCCCGATGCGTCCGGACATGCCCGCGTGGCGGTGCGGCTGACGGTATCGGATAACGGTCCTGGTTTTCCAGCGCGAATTCTCTCGCGCGCATTCGAGCCTTATGTCACTACGAAGGCAAAGGGCACGGGTCTGGGTCTTGCAACGGTGAAGAAGATCGTCGATGAGCATGGCGCTCGCATCGACATCCGCAATCGTTCGAAGACTGCCGACATGATCGAAGGCGCGCAGATCTCGATTTTGTTCCTGCAACTCGCGGACGATACCGCCGAACCGGGCGCATCGGCGCCCTCGGCGGCGGCGGGTCACGGAACGACAAAAGCATTAGTGCAGACAAGGGCAGCGTAAATGGCAACCATCCTGGTGGTAGACGACGAAATGGGAATCCGGGAATTGCTCTCGGAAATCCTGAGCGACGAAGGTCACGTGGTGGAGACGGCGGAGAATGCGCAGCATGCGCGGGAGTACCGGTTGCGACAAGCGCCGGATCTTGTGCTGCTCGAC
>NZ_JBSIPA010000856.1:0-1149 GCF_053574605.1 Caballeronia sp. M23-90
TCGACCTCACGGGCGGCGGGACGTGGCTGGGCGTGACACGCGATGGCCGGTTTGCTGCATTGACGAACTATCGGGCGCCGACCGAGGTGCGGCCTGGCGCGCCCACCCGCGGTGCGCTCGTCAGTGATTTCTTGTCGGGAGAAATTGTCGCGCCGCTCGCTTATCTGGACGACGTCGCCCGCAACGGGCATCTGTACAACGGCTTCAACCTGATTGTCGGCGACTTCACGCGGCGCGAACTGGCGTGGTACGGCAATCGCGCCGATGCGCCGCCCGCACGCCTTGAGGCCGGTATCCATGGTTTATCGAACAGCTTGCTGAATACGCCGTGGCCAAAGCTCGTCGCCCAACGCGACGCGCTTCGCGATCTCGTTCACACCGGAGACCGGGTTCAGCCACCGCTGGATCTGCTGATCGGGACGATGCGCAACCCGCATATTGCCGATGACGCCCTGCTGCCCTCGACGGGCCTTTCGCTTGAACGCGAACGTGTGTTGTCGGCGGCGTTTATCGAGTCGGATGGGTATGGGACGCGGAGCACGACGGCGCTGCGTGTTTCATCTGCAGGCGATCAAATCGAGCTGCAAATCAAGGAACTCAGCGACGACGACGGTTCACACAAGATCGTTCGCCCCGGCAACTTTGAGATCAGCGACGCGTTTGTGATAGCCCGCTGATCAACTTTCGACGTCGAGATAACGACGCAACGCACTCGCCGCGTCGGCATGCGCCTTCGCGACGTCCGGCACCAGTCCGCCCATCTTGAAGAACTCGTGCGTCATGCCTTCGTAGCGGACCAGTTCGACGGGCACGTGCTCGCGTTCGAGTTTCGCCGCGTAGGCGACGTTTTCATCGAAGAGCGGGTCGTGATCGGCAGCGGCAATCCACGCGGGTGCAATACCTTCAAACGATGGCATCGGTCCTCGCGCATCCAGGGGCGCGAAACGCCAGTCGTCGCGGTCCTTTTCTTCGCGCAGATAATGCTTGAAGAACCATTTGACCGTTTTCGCCGTCAGGACGTGACCTTCCGCGAATTGCGCGTACGACGGCGTGTCCTGACGCGCGCTGACGCCGGGATAGATCAGCAACTGCAGGCGCAACGCGATACCCGCATCGCGGGCGAGCACCGCGCAGACCGTGGCGAGTGTA
>NZ_JBSIPA010000857.1:0-1148 GCF_053574605.1 Caballeronia sp. M23-90
GCACTCCCGATCTCGGCGTGGCCGCGCTGGCGACGTTGGCTGTACCTATGGACAGCGCGAGCGCCGCGGCGGAGACGGCGAGGAATCGGGACTGCTTCAACATGGCGTACTCCTTTTTGATTTGCGGAGCCCCATGGATTGATCCGGGCAGATGCCGGGATCAACCGGGGCTGATCCGAGTCTGGCAGCGTCGTCTCAGTCGTCGCGCCTTCGGTAAGACACAGCGTAGAGACTCGGCGCGATGCGCGTGTTACGAGCCGCCGCTGCGTTATTACGCCGGTTTACGCGTCGCTTTCGCGGTAACACCCGGTAACTGTTTACGGAGGGTTTGCGGCATCGGCCGGCCCGGACTGGCGTTAAACTGCGTCGCATGGCTACTCAAATACTTGTCGTCGACGACGACTCCGAACTGCGCGATCTCTTGCGCGACTATCTGGTCCGGCAGGGCATCGAGGTATCGGTGCTGCATGACGCAGGCACGCTCGAACGGCGACTCGAACGCGAGCGCCCCGATCTGATCGTGCTCGACCTCATGATGCCGGGTGTGGATGGACTGACCGCGTTGCGCAAGCTCCGCGCGTCGGGCGACGACATTCCCGTGATCATGCTGACCGCCCGTGCTGACGACGTGGACCGCATTGTCGGACTCGAGCTCGGCGCCGACGATTATCTCGGCAAGCCGTTCAATCCGCGGGAATTGCTCGCGCGCGTGCAGGCTGTCCTGCGTCGCCGCCGAACCATTCCTTCAGCGGCGCCCGAGCAGCGGGAACCGTTTTCGTTCGGGCGTTTCCGGCTCGACTTCCAGTCGCGCACGCTGCATCAGGACGAGACGCCGCTCACATTGTCGGGCAGCGAATTCGCTCTGCTGAAGATTTTCGTCAATCACCCCATGCGCACGCTGACGCGTGAGCGCCTGCTCGAACTGCTGCACGGTCCGGAGTACGACGGCACCGACCGGGGTATCGACGTCCAGGTGTGGCGTCTGCGCCGGATACGCCCGAACGAAAACGGTTCCCGCTGCTCGGGCGTTTCCGGCTCGACTTCCAGTCGCGCACGCTGCATCAGGACGAGACGCCGCTCACATTGTCGGGCAGCGAATTCGCTCTGCTGAAGATTTTCGTCAATCACCCCATGCGCACGCTGACGCG
>NZ_JBSIPA010000858.1:0-1144 GCF_053574605.1 Caballeronia sp. M23-90
CTGCAATTGCGCCCAGCCTGCGTGATGCAGGAAATGGCGGGCTACGAGCGGTATGTCGATGTCGCGCGATTCGCGGATCGGCTTGCCGTTATCGAGCGATTCGAGTACGGAAAAAAGGCGCGCGTTGCGCTGGACCATTCGCGACAACGCATACAAATGACGCGCACGGCCGGCGCCGCCGAGCGCTTGCCACGCTGGCAACGCCCGGTGCGCGGCGTCGACTGCTGCGTCCACATCGGACTGGTCGCCTTGCGCAATGCTCGAAAGCACCCGCCCGGTAGCAGGCTCCGAAGAATCGAACCGCTCGCCGGCCAAGGGCTCACGAAAAGCGCCATCGATGAAATGACCAAAACCGTTGGTGTGTTGATCCAGCCAGGCGCGCGCGGCGCCGTCGTCTTCCGGTGCAGGTCCGTAATCCATCGAGGAGAAATAGTCGGCTACGCTCATTGGGAGCTCGTGTAAGAGAGTGATGCGAAAAATTCAGGCGACAGGATGCCGATGAAAAGCGGAATAGCGACCGGTGACGTGATGTTCGAGCTGCCGTTCGATATCGGCGAGCAGACTCGATGCGCCAATGCGAAACAACTCCGGTTCGAGCCATTCGCGGCCGAGTTCCTCTTTCATCAGGATCTGGTATTCGAGCACCGACTTGGCCGTCGACACGCCGCCCGCAGGCTTGAAGCCGATCATCACGCCCGTGCGTTCGAGGTATTCGCGGATCATGCGGACCATCACGAGCGAAACGTCGAGCGTGGCGTTCACGCCTTCCTTGCCCGTCGATGTCTTGATGAAATCGGCGCCGGCCATCATGCAGACCATCGACGCCTTGGCGATATTCGACAGCGTGCGGATATCGCCCGTCGCGAGAATCGCCTTGATATGCGCCGGGCCGCAAGCCGCGCGGAAGTCGCGCATTTCGTCGTAAAGGGCTTGCCAGTTGCCGGTCAGCACATGTTCGCGCGTGACGACAATATCGATCTCCGCCGCGCCGTCTTTCACAGACGCCTCGATTTCCTTCAGCTTCAGCGGATGCGGGATCAGCCCGGCAGGAAAACCTGTGGATACCGCCGCGACCGGAATGCCGCTGCCGGCAAGCGCCGCGACAGCGGTCGCAACGAAACGGTGGTACACGCAGACCGCGCCA
>NZ_JBSIPA010000859.1:0-1138 GCF_053574605.1 Caballeronia sp. M23-90
TTGCCGCCTGCGCGCTGTTCCTGGCGGCGCGCACGCGGCAAGTGTTGCGGGAAATGCGAAGCGCGCCCAGAAGAGCGGTGTGCGCGATACAACAGCGAGGTCGTGTCGCAAGCCGTAGACGGCCAGCATGAGCACGAACGAACCCATGCCGCCCAGTAGCAACGCGCGCACGAAGCGGCGTCGCGACAGGCCGGTATCGACGGGCGTGACCCCTGTCGAGAGAAGCGAAATCAGGTCGTCGGTTTTCATGCGGTGCCTCGAATTTTTGCTGCCAGCGCTTTCAATCCTCGGTGAATGCCCACTTTGACCGCCGACTCCGACATGCCCGTCAGCGTGGCTGTCTCGGTCACGGAAAGACCCTCCAGCTTCACATGCACGATCGGCAACCGGTGACGGTCCGGCAACTGCTCGAGCAACTTGCCGATATCGCGTTTTGCGTCGGCGGGTTCTTCATCTGAAATTGCGAAGATATCGAGCGTCTCGTCGAGCGGATCATTCAGCGCTTCGCGCCGTGATCTCGCCCGAAAGAAATCCATCAGCTTGTAACGCGCAATGGCGTGCACCCACGCCGTCAGCGGTTCGTCCGGACGATATGTATGGCGGCTGTTGTGCACCGCCAGCAGGATTTCCTGCACGATGTCTTCGATGTCGTCCTGAAGATAATGGATACGTTTCCTCAGGAAACCGCGCAGGTGTCCCGTCAGGTCGTCCAGAAACGCACGATACGCAACCGCGTCGCCATCCAGGCCGCGTACGAAGAGCGACTTCAGCCGCTCTTCGACACCCGACACGCCATTACCTTCTGTTATTCGCTTCATCGCGGCATTGGGTTACAGCGCGCTCCAAATAAAAAAGCGGCAGGGCGTCTGGTGACCTGCCGAACGCGAAACGTGCGGATTGTGCCGCAACGTTTTGCTGCTGTCGATGTCGGCGCGCAACGCCGGCGGCGAAAGCGGGGCAAGATCAGCGAGCGGCGTCCGGATAATTTGATGGGAAGAGGGCACGGCGTGCTTGTTCGTCAAGTTCGCGCTTGAAAGTCAGGTCGCGGCCGACGGCGCGTGCGCGCCGACATCGACAGCAGCAAAACGTTGCGGCACAATCCGCACGTTTCGCGTTCGGCAGGGCGTCTGGTGACCTG
>NZ_JBSIPA010000860.1:0-1133 GCF_053574605.1 Caballeronia sp. M23-90
TCAACGCGCCGCCATGCACGCGCTGCAATAGTCCCTCGCCGGCCAGTTCGCGCAGGTCGCGCCGCACGGTGTCCTCGGATACATCGAAGGTCTCGCTGAGTTGCTTCGCGAGCACCTGGCCGTCGCGCGCCAGCGCATCGAGGATCGCTTTCTTTCGTTGGGACGTCAGCATGGTTGAAAACTCATTTGCACGAAATATCTTGATATTGCACGAATTTGCACGATACCATGAATGCTCCTTTTTCGCGATACCGGAGCAAAACCGATGGTCACTACAAAAGACAGAGTCCGCATCATCGATACGACCGTCCTCTCAAATGACTGGTACATCCTGAAGAAAACCACCTTCGACTTCCTGCGCAGCGATGGCGTCTGGCAGCGTCAAAGCCGCGAGACCTATGACCGCGGCAACGGTGCGACCATCCTTCTCTTCAACCGCGAACGGCAGACAGTCGTGCTGACGCGGCAATTCCGCCTGCCTGCGTTCGTGAACGGGCACGACGGCATGATGATCGAAGCCGCCGCCGGTCTGCTCGATAACGCCTCGCCCGAAGAACGCATTCGCGCGGAAGCGGAAGAGGAAACGGGGTACCGCGTGCAGAACGTCGAGAAGGTATTCGAGGCGTATATGAGCCCCGGATCGGTGACTGAGAAGCTGCACTTTTTCATTGCTGAATACGATGCGTCCTCGCGCGTCGGTCACGGCGGCGGTGTGGAGGCTGAAGGGGAGGATCTCGAGGTGATCGAATGGCCGCTTCAGGACGCGCTCGATGCGGTGCGGCGTGGTGAGATCGTCGATGCGAAAACGATCATGTTGCTGCAGTTCGTGGCGTTGAATCGCGTGTTGTGAGTTAGCGTTTTCCGCTAATCACGATGGCAAACCGCCCACACTTGGCAGGAAAACACCCAGCATTTAACGGCACCATAACGGCTTCGGACACTGAGGCTGATCATGGTTTCGCTGCAACTATTAATGGTGTTTGTCGGCGCGCTTGCGGTGGTGTATGCGTTGCCCGGACCCGATATGGCGATCGTCTTGCAGATGAGCGCATCGCGCGGGCTGAGACACGGTCTATCGACGGCTGCCGGCCTCGCAGTTGCGCGCACGCTTCACGTCACCTTGTCGGCGCTGA
>NZ_JBSIPA010000861.1:0-1132 GCF_053574605.1 Caballeronia sp. M23-90
TTGGGTCATCGTGCCCTGCGCGATGGCGCTGGCCGCCACGTTCGGCGTGCTGCTGGGTGCGCCTACGCTTCGTCTGCGCGGCGATTACCTCGCCATCGTGACCTTGGGCTTCGGGGAAATCGTCCGGATCTTCATGAACAACCTGGATCGTCCGGTCAACATCACGAACGGGCCGAAGGGGATCACGGGCGTCGATCCGGTGTCGTTGTTCGGGTTTGATTTGTCGAAGACGCATTCGTTGTTCGGGTTCAGCTTCCCATCCGTCTACAACTACTACTACCTGTTCGTGCTGTGTTCGCTCTTCGTGATCTTCGTGTGCGTGCGCTTGCAGCACTCGCGGATCGGCCGTGCATGGGCCGCGATCCGCGAGGACGAAATCGCCGCAAAAGCAATGGGCATCAACACGCGTAACGTGAAGCTGCTGGCGTTTGCGATGGGTGCGTCGTTCGGCGGTTTGTCGGGCGCGATGTTCGGCACGTTCCAGGGATTCGTATCGCCGGAATCGTTCACCTTCTGGGAATCGATCGTGGTGCTCGCCTGCGTGGTGCTCGGCGGCATGGGCCACATCCCGGGCGTGATTCTGGGCGCGGTGCTGCTCGCCGTGTTTCCGGAATTCCTGCGCTCGACCATGGGTCCGCTGCAGAACGCCATCTTCGGTCATCAGATCGTCGATACCGAAGTCATCCGCCAGTTGCTGTACGGCCTCGCGATGGTGCTGATCATGCTGTATCGCTCGGAAGGCCTGTGGCCGTCGCCGAAACATGAAGACAAGATCGCGAAGATCGCAAAGCGCGCCGGCAAGAAGCCGGTCCGCGCCTGACGCCACAAGAGAGCGGAGAAAACACAATGAGCGATAAACCCATTCGACTGTCGGTCAAGGGCGTGAACAAACGCTTCGGTGGCCTGCAGGCGCTGTCCGAAGTCGGCCTCGAAATCCGGGAAGGCCAGATCTACGGTTTGATCGGCCCGAACGGCGCCGGCAAGACGACCTTCTTCAACGTGATCACGGGCTTGTACACGCCGGACTCGGGCTCGTTCGTGCTCGACGGCACGCCTTATACGCCGACCGCCGTGCATCAGGTCGCGAAGGCCGGCATTGCGCGCACGTTCCAGAACATCCGTTTGTTCGGCG
>NZ_JBSIPA010000862.1:0-1129 GCF_053574605.1 Caballeronia sp. M23-90
TCGATGCCGAAGAACGCGCCGTGGCAGAACGCCGTCGCCACGCGCGCGGCCATCAGCACCCAGTATCCCGGCGCAACGGCGCACAGCATGTTGCCGATAATGAACACGCCCATCAGGACCATCAGCGCTTTTTTGCGCGGCATCTTCGCGGTGACGATGGCGAGGATCGGCGCCCCGATGGTCACGCCCAGCGCATAGCCGGACACGAGCATGCCCGCTGCGGGTATCGATACACCGAGATCGCGCGCGACGTTGGGCAACAAGCCCATGATGACAAATTCAGTCGTGCCGATGCCGAACGCGGCGATAGCAAGGGCGAGAAGGGGCAGAGGCATGGAGTGCGCGGAGGTCGGGCGGCGGAAGGGTACAAATTGTACCGAACGTTTCCCGGTTGATCGGTGGAAACCCTGAGATTTCGCGCGTTGATTCGACGAGCTGGACTATTTAGCTTTTCCCGGGCGTGCGGGAGTTGCTTTTCGCTATCGACGGGTCTAGGTTGCGGGGTGTCGTTTTCAACAAGGACGTGCGATGCCCGTACTGCGGATCTTTTTTTCGTTGCTGCTTGCCATGCTCTTGACGCCCGGCGCGTTCGCGCAAGACGCGGATTCAGGCGCCGGACCCATCCGCACCGTAGCCGGAAGCGTGACCTTCGTTCAACAGGGAAATGGCATCGACGCGCAGCTCGACGGCACGACGTTCGACCGTTTGAGCGCGCGCCGTATCGTGCATCATGTCGAGCCGTCGGGTGCGCGAATGATCGTCGAGGCTTCCGATGGCGGTGCGCCCGAACTCCTTCTCTACGACTTCACGAAACGCCCGCCGGCAGTCGAGCGCATCGGACGGCGCATGAAGCTGACCGGCGTGTTCTGGCAGCGCGATGAAGTCGTGCTCAAGAGCGCCGAAGGCTGGTACAGGTTCCAGCGCGGGACGCTGACGAAGCTGACGTCATCGAAGACGGTTTATCACTGAGCTTGAGGAGCTTGAGACTGGGGACGTACCGCCATCACGCGTTCGCCCGCGACCACGAAGATGCGTTCGTTGCGGGCGTTTTCATTGACCTCGTAACCGCCCGTGAACGCGCCGAACGCGGGCAGGACGCCGGCATCGGCGGCAAAGCGAAAGCACGGCA
>NZ_JBSIPA010000863.1:0-1126 GCF_053574605.1 Caballeronia sp. M23-90
TACGCTCGACATCGCGCGCAAGTCCGACGCGATCCTGTTCGGCGCCGCAGGCGAACCGGGCGACGAGAAGATTCCCTTCGACATGCGCCCGGGCGCGAGCCTTTTGCGTCTGCGAAAAGCGCTGGGTCTCTTTGCCAACTTTCGCCCCGCGTTTCTCTTCCCGGAACTCGCCGATGCCTCGAGCCTCAAGCGCGAGATTGTCGATGGCCTCGACATCCTGATCCTGCGCGAGCTGACCGGCGACCTCTACTTTGGCGAACCGCGCGGCGTAACAATAGAAAACGGCGAACGGGTCGGCGTCAACACTATGCGATATACCGAATCCGAAGTGCGGCGAATCGGACATGCGGCCTTTCGTGCGGCGCGAACGCGTAACCGCAAGGTCTGCTCCGTCGACAAGGCCAATGTGCTCGAAACCATGCAGCTCTGGCGCGAGGTCATGACGGAAGTCGGCCGGGAATATCCCGACGTGGAACTGACACACACCTTCGTGGATGCAGCCGCGATGATGCTGATGCGCAACCCGCGTCAGTTCGACGTGATCGTGACGGGCAACGTCTTCGGCGACATTCTCTCGGACGCGGCCGCCATGCTGACGGGTTCCATCGGCATGTTGCCTTCGGCTTCGCTTGCAAGCGGGCGGCTTGGTTTGTACGAACCGGTACACGGCACGGCGCCTGACATTGCGGGGATGGACATCGCGAATCCGCTGGCTGCGATCCTCTCGGTCGAGATGATGATGCGTCTTTCGTTCGACCTGCCCGAAGCGGGCGACCGCATTCGCCGCGCTGTAAGTTCGGTTCTCGCCGATGGCTACCGTACCGCGGACATCCATCAGCCGGGCACGAAGAAAGTCGGCACGCGAGAGATGGGCGAAGCAGTACTGGCCGCGCTGGGCCGATGAACACGTAGCACACCGGCGCAGCCATGCCTGCGCCGCCTCAAAAAAATAGATCATGGCGGCAAAATGCACGCCATGTGGAGACGAAGATGACAGCTATCAGCCGGGCACGAAGAAAGTCGGCACGCGAGAGATGGGCGAAGCAGTACTGGCCGCGCTGGGCCGATGAACACGTAGCACACCGGCGCAGCCATGCCTGCGCCGCCTCAAAAAAATAGATCATGG
>NZ_JBSIPA010000086.1:0-18623 GCF_053574605.1 Caballeronia sp. M23-90
TGATTTGCCTTACGGCCCGCGTGCCAAGCTGAAAGATGAAGCCGAGGCGCGCGGGCCGTAAGGCAAATCGATGATCACATGCGTGGAGCCAGCCGACCATTTCTTTGACAGGATGGATGCGACCGACCAGCGGTTCGAATCGAGTCCCAACGGCCGGGTGAATGCGTTGATCCGGTCATCGATCATTGAATGATTCAGGCGTCCGTTCCATGCAATGCAGCCACGCGCCTCCTGTACGCACCGCTGCACTTCCGCCCGAGTGAGGTCGACTCGGGCGACAGTCTCCATTGCGTCCGCGGTGCCTGCTGCCGACGTGATCGCACGTGACGACGTCTTCGGCATCGCGAGGCCGAACGCCGTGACGATCGGTACGACAATCAGCGTGATGCGGCTGCCGGGAATGCCGCCCATTGAATGCTTGTCAACGAGCATGGGTTCATTCCATTCGATGCGGGGTGACAGCCGTGCGCGCACCTTTGCAAGAGCCAGCACTTCAGGGTCGCTCAGATGCTGAGACGCCTGCAGAAGAAAGGCGTTGATATCGCGATCGGAATAGCGCAACGCGAGAATGTCATCGAGCACCGCGCCGTATTCGGTTTCATTGAGTGCATCGCCGGCAAGCTTGGCTTTCATCGCGGCCATGCTCGGCGCAGGCGGTTGGGTCGCACGGTCAAGCGCCGCGATGAAACGTCCGATGCCCTGCTCCAGCGTTCCATCGTTCGATACCCTGACGACTTCGACATCCGCCGGGAAAGGTTCGACCTTGCGCATCACGCGTTGCCGGACCTCTTCCGGCGTTTCCCGGCCCCGGGCGAGAATGCGCTCGGCGAGCACGGAAACCGGTGCACTCACCTCGATGACGACCAGATTCGGAACACAAGCGCGAAGCGCCTCGACCATCGCGCGAGATCCGTTGGCAATGACGTGGCGGCCATGCGCCAAGACACCGAGCAATTCGCGGCGCAAACCGTATTTCAAGCCATGCGCGGACCACGTAATCAGGAATCCGCCCTGACGTTCCAGCGCGGAAAACTCGGCTTCGCCCAGCGCTTCGTGGTCTTCTCCCGGCGAACCGTGAGCCCGGGTGATGACCCTTCGTGCGATCTCGAACGGACGGTCTGTACCACGCACCGCATCGATAAGCGAGTCCTTGCCGGCGCCACTCGGGCCCACAACAAAAAAGAAGATTCCGTCGGACATGACGCGATTACTCCGCTTCGTCCAGACCGATGTCCACACACAAGGAAGCCTGGTTGATCTTGCTGGTGGAAATATAGTCCACGCCCGTCTTCGCAATTTCGCCGATGGTCGTGAGGTTGATGCCACCGGATGCTTCCAGTTTCGTGCGGCCACCGACGAGTTCTACAGCCTTCGACATCTCCTGCACCGACATGTTGTCCAGCATGATGACGTCCACGCCGGCATCGAGCGCTTCCTGAACCTGTTCCAGCCGGTCGCATTCCACTTCGAGCTTCGTCAGCACAGGCAGTTGACGGCGCGCCCGTTGCACAGCTTTCGCAATGCCACCGCATACAGCAATGTGGTTGTCCTTGATCATCACGCCATTGTCGAGTCCAAGCCGATGATTCAGGCCGCCGCCGCACGTGACGGCATGCTTCTCCAGCATGCGAAGCCCCGGGGTGGTCTTGCGCGTATCGATGAGGCGAGCGCGCGTGCCTTCCACCGCTTTCACGTATTCGGCCGTGAGGTTGGCGATACCCGACATACGCTGCACGATATTGAGCGCCGTACGTTCCGCGGTCAGTACGCTCCTCGCGTTCCCGCGCACATCGAGCATGACAGCGCCCTTTTTCAGCCGGTCGCCGTCGCTGACACGCACCGCCACTTCCAGCGTGGGGTCATAGCGCTTGAACACACGGGCCGCCACGTCGATGCCTGACACGATCAGGTCCTCGCGGGCGTTCATGTAGAAGGCGCCGGTTTCATTCGCCTCGATCATGACCTGAGCGGTCAGGTCGCAGTATCCGATGTCTTCTGCCAGCCACGTATCGATCAGTCGGTCGGTTTGAAATACGTCGTACATTGCCATCTCCAGAGTTTTGTAAAAAGATCGAACAAAAAAATGTGCAGGAAACTAAAAAAATGTGCAGGAAACCGCTTCCAGCTTCGTATGTATGCCTAAACATATTGCCTGGAACGGGCTTGTAATTGCCCACTCGATTTAGGCCGATTTGGTGGCCTTGTCTTTTAAATATGTTTTTCAGAACTCGAAGCACCTGCCTCAGGACCACGTCGAGATTTACTTAGTGCTCTAAGTTGATGAACTAACTCTAGCGTACACATTATTTTTTTCCAAGAAGTTTTCGTATTGTTTTTTTGGTGCACAAGTGCCATTTTTTTGGTGATAGTTTGCTGCGCGTGCACATTTATCGGGAAAACCTCGATGGACTGGTTGGCCGACAAGCGCCTCGATAAAACTGCGTATATAGCGTGTACGCTATATACGCACGAAATCATGGTGGCTGAGCCTGGCGGAACCAACGTTCGTGAACAGGAAGCAATGCGCTGATTGCCCCACTCCGCTTGCTCCTCAACCGGTATCATCATTCTTCCCCCACAGGAAAAACAAAGAATGAGCCGACCTGAATTCATCAAACACTGGAACGAACTGGAAGAAGCCGAGGCGCACGTGTATCGCGGTGACACGGAACGCATGGCGCTCGACGCGCCCCTTTCCGATGCACTCGGCATCACGCGTATTGGCATTCATCATGTAAGACTCCTGCCGGGACGGCGGACGTCATATCCGCACGCTGAAAGTACGGAGCAGGAGTTTGTGTACGTGCTCGAAGGCAAGCCGGATGTCTGGATCGACGGCGTGCTGCACGCCATTACAGAAGGCGATTCTGTTGCGTTCCCGGCAGGGACCGGGATCTGCCACACGTTTATCAACAACACGAAAGAGGAAGTCAGGCTGATGGTGATAGGCGAGCGTCCGCGCGACGACAACCGCATACGTTATCCGCTTAACGAAGCTTACGAACGTGCGCGCCCGGATCGCTGGGTGGACTGGCCCACGAGAACGCTCGGCGAGCATGACGGCATGCCCGATTGAAGCAGCAGGGTCTCCCGGCCAGTCAAACTTCCTTGATCACGCGAGCGACTGCAGGCACGCGCCGTCCTGTCTGCAAAAGATAGACTCCGCCGAGGACGCACGACATCGCGACCAGATCAAGGGGCCTGATGGATTCATGTGCGAACCACACGCCCATTAGAAGTGCGATGACCGGCGGAATGTAGGTGACGCCTGACGCGGCGATCGCACCCAGCCTCCTTACGATGAAGTAATAAAGAATATATGCCGCGCCCGTCCCGAGCAGTCCCAAGCCGAGGACGAGGCCGGTCAACGCCCGCAGGTCATCTGCGATTCGAGTGACGCCGCGAAAATCCGTTATGCACACAATGATGGCCAATGCCAGCCCGATCTGATAGGTGGAAAGCGCGACCGGGGATATGTCAAGTTTCGATATAAACCTGCGCGCATAGACAAATGAACACCCTACGCTCATCGAGCCCGCAATCATGTAAAGCACGCCCGGCAAGCTCACGGCCGAAGTAGATGCAGCCCATGGCCGGGCGATCAGCAGGACACCGGCAAATCCACAGACCACGCCCGCGATCATGCGGCCTGTCGGACGTTCGGCACGAAGCAGGGCCCAGGCGCATACGAACGCGAACAGCGGTATGGCGCCGCTCAGCATGCCGGCCACGCTCGACGGCAGCAACGATGCACCCTTGGCGAACGCATAGTAGTACACCACCGTGGCCAATACGGACATGACGACAAAATGGTGGGCATGCCGGGAGTGGCGCCATTTCAGGGATCGCGACAAAAGCGCATATACGAGCAGCGGTACAAAACCGAACAGCACCCTCAACGCTACGATCTGCACGGGCGTGATCATCACGCTTGCCCATTTCATGAACAGAAAGTTCGTACCCCATATCAAACCCAATAAAGCGAATGCCGGATATGCGGGGTTCATGGTCACACCACCTTCAATGGTTGATCCGGTTGTTCGATTGAACCCGGATTTAAGACGCCGCCCGAAATGGTTTTCGCGGCCAGATCGGCCGCTACTTCGGTTCGTAATGCATCTCTCCGTTGCCGTACGACCAGTCCTCGCGGTTGACATCGACCAGATTGATGCAAATGTCTTCCTTTCGCAGGCCGGTTCCTTCATGGATGCCATTCGCCACCGCAAGATAAAACGCTTTCTTCACTTCAATGCTGCGTCCTGCATTCCATGTCACCTGGATCAACACGATCTCCGGCGTATAACTCACACCGAGATATCCCTCTTTCGGGTAAATGATTTCGTTCGCGGCATGACGCGAAAATACCTGGAACTTGTCGTGCACGGGCACGTTCGCCACGGTGATCATGGCTTTGTAGATGGCATCGCTGATGCCACTGACCATTTCCGGGGATGCATCCCTGGACAAATCGACTCTGACTAACGGCATCTTGTTACCTCGGCTAGTGATTGAAAAAACGGGCTTGAACCGCATTCCCATCATGGACGCAGGCTGACGATGCGATTTGAAGAATCTTGCGGTTTATTTAACGGATGGTGCTTGGCGAGACGCCATAGAAGCGGCGGAATTCACGGCTGAAATGGGCCTGGTCTGCGTAGCCGACCCTGATCGCCACTTCGCGAAGCGGGTGACCTTTGAGCAACAACCGCCTTGCCTGGTCAACGCGCCGTTGCATCAGATAGGCGTGGGGCGGCAAGCCGACAGCAAGCTTGAACTGACGCAACAAATGGAAGGAACTCAGGCCGGCTGCAGTGGCGATTTCATCGAGTGTCGGGTTCGCTTCAATGCAACTGTCGATATATTCACGCGCACGCGTGACTGCACCAGACGCGGCGCCCGGCAGAAAGCCAGGCCGCTCGCCCTGTCCGTGGCGCGACGCGAGCTGGCGAAGCGCCAGCGTAAGCCGGGTGCTTTTTTCCAGCCACGACACGTCCGGTGATTCCGAGCACGAATGCGCTGCCCGCATCACGCGAACCAAGGCGGGATCGTCGATTACAGGGTCATTGAAATACGGTAAGGCACTTTCCGGCAATGCTCCCTCAATACCAAGGATGTTCGCCAGTGCCGAACGCGGCAGATAGATCATCCGATAGTCCCATCCGCCCTCGGTCGCCGGGCCGCCCTCGTGGAACTGGCCCGGGTTGATTACGCAGATCGTGCCGGCCGGCATGACCGTGCGCTCGCGCTGGCCTTCGGAAAACATCTGCGCGCCACGTTCGATAAAACCAAGCGCGTATTCGTCGTGGGAATGCTGCGGGAAGGTATGCGTCGGATAGGTCGCACGCAGGAACTCTGTATTGAACAACGACGGCTCGCGCCAGAGCTTCGCGCGATTTTCCTGCGGCGGCAAAATGAAGTCATTCATGGGCCGCCGTCCTCCTGCAAGGCTAAATCGTCACGGTGAAACACGCTTCATTATCGGTGAAGACTGCATCGAGCGTTGCACCATGGCCTCTGACGATGGCATTGGCAATGTAGAGGCCAAGGCCCATTCCGCCCTTGTTGTTCGGACTGGCAAGCGCACCGCTCTTGAAAGGATCCACCAGTCGCGCAAACGACACCGTCTGTTTGCGCAACAAACGGTTGCGAATTGCAATCGTTCTAAGGACCCCATTCAGCGCCCCGGTAATCCGGATCGGTTCGCTCATGTCCCCATGCTGGCGCGCATTATTGACCAGGTTCCCGAGGGCTTGCGCAAACCGGTCTTCATCGAGTTCGGCATCGCCCAGTTCAGGACATGCATATTCTATGGTGATGCCCGGGTAAGTCTGGCGAAGCTGATTGACCGTCGCATTCAATGATTCGGTCAGCGGCGTTTTCCGGCGCTCGAGGATCAGGCCCATGCCCGCTCTGATGCGGCTGACATCGAGTATGTAGGTGATGAGCGATTGCATTCGCCGTGTCGATCCCTCCACACGCTGCGCCGCGTCTTGCACGCTCGCCAGACCGCTGCGCATGAGCTGGACCGCCAGATCCACCGATTGCAGCGGATCGCGCAAATCGTGAGCGAGCGTGGCCAACAAAATCATCCGGGAGCGATCTGCATCGCGCAAACGCTGCAGCGCGACGTCCTGCAAAATAGACTTGAGTTCGCGCGCGGCGAAAACGTCGGTCTCCGTCCAGGCGCGGCAACGTCCGGTCACGACCTGTTTCCACGATTCGAACGAAGCGCGCGGCGTGAGACGCGCTCCGTTCGGCCCCATCGAGACCACTTTGTCCGGCGCACCCGCCCAGTTGATCGTTTGCACGAGTTCGTTGCGCAACCAGATGATCGTGATGCGCGCGTCGCCGTTCATTTGAATGGCAAGCAGTCCCGCGGCAACGCCCGTTGGTGTCATTGGCCTGATCAGGTGCGGCTGCGTGTCGGCGAGCGATTCAATGACGATCAAGTCGGAACCCGCTTCGCGCATGTGCTCCGCAATACCAAGGAGCGCCGCTTTATCGACGAGCCAGGGTGCATCGAGCATCACGGTCTGGCCATCGACGACAATCGCCACCGCATCGCTTCCGATCATTGCCGAAATGCCGCTTGCCGCGGCCACCAGCCCTGCGACGGGATCGTCGGCTTGCCGCATCGCAAAAGCCACTTCCGCGCCCAGGACCCGCACGCTTTGCTCGGCCGTGACGCGTTGTTCGAGTTCGAGTTGCTGAAGCAGGATGGTCACCACTTCCATGAACAAGATGCACGACAGCCGGATTGCATGAGGAACGCGGTGGTCGCTCATATGGTGGCAGGCGATCATGCCCCACAGGCGCTCGTTGATGACAATGGAAATGCTCATTGAAGCAGCAACGCCCATGTTCTTCAGATATTCGATATGAACCGGCGACACGCTGCGCAAGACGGAGTGGCTGAGATCGTAAGGGCGATTCGTTTCAAGATTCAACAAGGGTTCGATCGGCACAGCGACAGCGTTGACCGAGGAGATCTGCCGGATCGGACTCAGCACATAAAGCCGGCGCGCTTGTGCGGGGATGTCCCCGGAGGGAAAACGCTGATACAGGTACGACACCAGGTCTTCCCGACGCGACTCGCCAATGACCTCTCCGCTATCGTCCGCGAGAAACCGGTACGCCATCACCCGGTCGCATTCGGTCATGACCCTGACGGTGTCCGCCGCGGCCTGCAGCACTTCGTTGACCGATGTGTACTTGCGCTCCTGCAAACGCCGGATCGTGCTCCGAGCGAGCGCTGCGTAATGCGCCAGCATGACGGTCTGGTCGGCGATATGCTCCCACTCGACCATCAGGTTATCGTCGGACCAATGCATGACCAGGTCAAATCGCATGCCGTCATTTCTTTCCCACTCGACGCTGTCGCCGGCGTGGCTGGGGTCTTGAAGGGCGGCATCGATCGCAATGCGTGCTGAGGCGTTCAGATAGCGCGGAGTCAGCGCCTCGCCAATTCCGGGCAAGGTACCCAGCCATGTTTCAGCCGTGCTGCTGCGTGCCAGCACACGGCCGTCCGAGGCAAAACAGATCAGTGCCCCGTGCGGCTGGATGCTCCCAGGGGCTTGAATCGGCTCGTTTTCACAAGAGATGAGCGTATCGGTCGGCAGGCTATTGTTCATGTGACAGCTTACGCGCTGCAGATCAGTTAATTTAATGTATTTTGAGATAGGTTATTTTCCGGCTATGCCGACTTCAAATAAAAACCTTCAATCGGGCCGCTCGCGTACTGATAATTGCATTCCAATGCGCGCTATCTTGCGCACGATAAAAATGACTTATCATGTTGCCCCAAACGGCGACATCGAAAAAATGGCGAGAGATGGCAGAACTGACCGAAATTTCACGGTTTGACGCCGGGACGAATTTCAAACTTGACAGGCTATGGTCGGAGTTCGAAGACGCGTCGGTGGAACATGAGTTCCAGCGTTATCAGCGCGTCGCGCACCACACTGCGCTCGTGCGGACGCTCGTTTTCTGCAGCCTTTTCTACATCGCCTTCGCCATCACCGACGTCGGCGCCCTTGGCTATTCCCGGGCGGCTCTCCTGCTGTTTCTGGCGCGCTGCCTGGTCGGGCTGACCTGCGCAATCTGTTTGCGTGCCGCAAGCGCACAGCGCAATTCCGTCCCCGCGCTGCGTGCAGCGGCGAGCGTGGTGGAAATCGTCGGCTTCGCGGTCTTCATGCTGATCACGTGGCTGCGGTCGGGCGGAATGTCGGTTCACGAGATGTCCATGTGCATCATGTTGATCGTCGCCTACAACTTCATTCCGAACAAGCTGGTCTATGCTCTCGCGATCAGCGTGGCGGCGACGTTTGCATTTATCGCCATTTCCTCGGCGTCGCGCATGCTCGATCCGTCGTCGCTGCTGACTTCGTCCATGCTGCTCGTATTTACCAACGCCCTCGGTTACGTCACTGCCCGCCGCCATAACCGGCTCGCACGCGACGAGTTCTGCCAGCACGCGCTGCTCAGGAATCTGTCGGTTCGCGACTACCTGACAAGTTGTTTCAACAGGCGCTACCTCACCGACGTGCTGTTCAACGCGGAACTCCAGCGAGCACGCGAAACCCGGTCGAAACTCGCGGTGGTCCTGTGCGACATCGACCAGTTCAAACAGATCAACGACAGTTACGGCCACCCCGCCGGCGACGCAGTCATCCGGACATTTTCAGCCTTGTTGCTCGCGCACACACGCCATGACGTGGACAGCGTCATTCGCTATGGCGGAGAAGAATTCGTCCTGCTGTTGCCGCGAACCGATATTGCCGGCGCCACGGCGCTCGCAGAACGCATGCGGCAGGCATTCGAAATGGCTGCGTCGAAAGCATGGGACGGACGCGAGATACGTGCTACCGCGAGCTTCGGCGTGGTGGTCGTGGATTGTGCACGCAGCACAGCGCGCGTGACCGAGGACAGCGTGATCGGAGCGGCGGATGCGCAGCTTTATCGGGCGAAAGACTCGGGGCGTAACCGGGTTTGCGCCGACGCATCGCCGATCGCGACGGACCAGGATGCGGGCCAGGGAATGATCGCGGCAGTTTAAGGTCGGGGGCGGGCGGCTAGCCGTGCCAGATACTGTTGCCCAACACCACCGTATTTTTCTGGCGGCGCATTCAGGCGCTCGGCCGCCGCAAAATGCTGTTCGGGATCACGATCAAATCAGCTAAGCTGATGCCTGATCAAGAAGCCTAGCGCAACAAACCGCCATTGGACGCAAAGCCATCACAAGTGGCCCAGCGGACCTCGCATTACACAGGAGACCAGTACATGCATGATCCGTATATTGCACATGCACGCAATACGCTCGACCAAATCCGCGCAGACGGTTTCTACAAGTCCGAGCGCGTCATATCCAGTCCTCAATCAGCCGATATCCAGCTCGCCACCGGCGACGAAGTGCTCAACTTCTGCGCCAACAATTATCTCGGCCTGGCCAATGATCCCCGCCTGATCGAAGCAGCGAAAGCAGGCCTCGACCGCGATGGTTTCGGCATGGCCTCGGTGCGATTCATCTGCGGCACGCAAAGCGTTCACAAGGAACTCGAACAGGCGCTGGCGTCGTTTTTGCAAACGGACGACTGCATTCTTTACTCGAGTTGCTTCGACGCCAATGGCGGCTTGTTCGAGACCTTGCTCGACGAGTCCGACGCGATCATCAGCGACGAACTCAATCACGCGAGCATTATCGACGGCGTGCGTTTGTCGAAGGCAAAGCGCTATCGCTACAAGAATAACGATCTCGCCGATCTGGAAACCAGGCTACGTGAAGCCGACGCAGCCGGCGCGCGCTTCAAGCTGATCGCAACCGACGGCGTGTTTTCAATGGACGGCATCTTTGCCGATCTCGCCGGCATCTGCGATCTGGCGGACCGTTATGGCGCGCTCGTGATGGTCGACGATTCGCACGCTGTGGGGTTTATCGGCGAGCATGGGCGCGGCACGCCTGAACATTGCGGCGTGCTTTCGCGCATCGACATCATCACGGGTACGCTCGGCAAGGCGCTCGGCGGCGCATCGGGTGGCTATGTTGCCGCGCGCCGCGAGATTGTCGAGTTGTTGCGCCAGCGCTCCCGTCCCTACCTGTTTTCCAACACGCTCACGCCGAGCATTGCCGCGGCCACGCTCAAGGTGCTCGAACTGCTCGGCAGCGCCGAAGGCGCCGAGTTGCGCTCGCGTGTAAGCAGCAACGGCGCGCGTTTTCGCAACGCCATGAGCGCGCTCGGCTTTACGCTCGTGCCCGGCGAACATCCGATCATCCCCGTGATGCTCGGCGACGCCCAGGTTGCGTCCCGCATGGCCGATGCACTCCTGCAGGAAGGCGTCTACGTGATCGGCTTTTCGTTTCCGGTCGTGCCCAAGGGTCGCGCCCGCATCCGCACGCAGATGAGCGCCGCGCATACGCCGGAGCAAATCGATCGCGCCGTCGATGCGTTCGCGCGTGTTGGCCGTTCACTCGGCATCATCTAGGACATCGAGACCATCATGAAAGCATTGGCCAAGCTGGAACGCGCACCGGGGCTGACACTGACGCACGTGACGAAGCCCGAGGTCGGGCACAACGACGTGATGATCCGCATCACGCGCACCGCGATCTGCGGCACCGACATCCATATCTGGAAATGGGATGACTGGGCTCAAAAAACCATTCCCGTTCCCATGCATGTGGGGCACGAATATGTTGGCGAGATCGTGGAAATGGGACAAGAGGTACGCGGATTCGCAATTGGCGATCGCGTCTCGGGTGAAGGCCATATCACGTGCGGCTTCTGCCGTAATTGCCGTGCGGGACGGCGGCATTTGTGTCGCAACACGGTCGGCGTCGGTGTAAACCGGCCGGGCGCGTTCGCTGAATTCCTGGTGATTCCAGCGTTCAACGCCTTCAAGATCCCGCCGGAAATCTCCGATGACCTCGCGGCGATCTTCGATCCGTTCGGTAACGCCACGCACACGGCGTTGTCGTTCAATCTCGTCGGCGAAGACGTGTTGATTACAGGCGCAGGCCCTATCGGCATCATGGCCGTGGCGATTGCAAAACATGTTGGCGCACGCAATGTGGTGATTACCGACGTGAACGAATATCGCCTCGAACTTGCGCGGAAGATGGGGGCGACGCGCGCCGTGAATGTTACGCAGACTGCACTGCGCGATGTGATGGCGGAACTTCACATGACGGAAGGCTTCGATGTGGGACTGGAAATGTCCGGCGTGCCGAGTGCATTCAAGGGGCTGCTCGAGGCCATGAATCATGGCGGCAAGGTCGCGATGCTGGGCATTCCGCCAGCGGAGATGGCGATAGACTGGACCCAGGTCATCTTCAAGGGACTGGAAATCAAGGGCATCTACGGACGCGAGATGTTCGAGACCTGGTACAAGATGGTGGCCATGTTGCAGAGTGGGCTTGATCTTTCGCCGATCCTGACGCATCGGTTTGCGGTCGATGATTATCAGCAGGCGTTTGCCGCCATGCTTTCCGGGCAGAGCGGAAAGGTGATTCTGGATTGGACCGTATAGTGCCTGACGCTCGGGGGCATGTGCATGCCCCCGTTATCGCCTTAACGCCGATCCCCTGAAATCACATCGATCCACACCGCCAGCACCAGGATCCCGCCCTTCACGATCATCTGCCAGTAAGAATCGACATCGAGCATCGACATGCCGTTGTCGAGGCTTGCCATCACCAGCGCACCAATCAGCGCTCCGTAGACCGTGCCGGAACCGCCGCGCATCGATGTCCCGCCGATAAAACATGCCGCGATTGCATCCAGTTCGCCCATCGTCCCCGCAGATGGCGACCCCGCCGCCAACCGTGCGGTGTTGATCAGCCCGCCAAGCGCGCACATCAATCCCATCAGCGCGAAAATCATCAGCTTCACGCGATTGGTATTCACGCCCGACAAACGGGTCGCCTCGAGATTGGAACCCACGGCATAGATGCGCCGGCCAAACACGGTCTGCGTGGCAATGTAGGTAAAGATCCCAAGCAGCGCCAGCAGCAACAGTACAGGCACCGGAATCCCGCCATACCGGTTCAGCGTCGTCACGAACGCAACCAGCACCAGACCTGCCGCGATTATCTTGACGCCATCCTGCCAGAGCGGCACGACGGCGAGCTTGTATCGCTGCCGGTTCTGCCGCTGACGCACGGTCAACGCAACGAGTATCACGAACATGACCAGTGCCAGTGCGTTGCCGGCCAGTCGGGGCAAGTACCCCTGCCCGATGAAGACCAGATGCTCCGATGCAGGCGCGATAGTCGAGCCGCCTGTCACCCCGAGCAGCACGCCGCGATAGGCCAGCATCCCGCCGAGACCTACAATGAACGAGGGCACCCGCAGATACGTGGACCACCATCCATTGAAGAGCCCGATCGCGACGCCAAGCAGCATCACGGCGGGCACCGTGAACTGGATTGGCCAGTGATATGAAACATCGAGAATCGCAGCCACGCCGCCGAGCAGTCCAAGCAGCGATCCAACCGACAAGTCGATCTCACCGGCAATGATCACGAAGACCATGCCGCATGCAAGCATGCCGGTAATCGACATCTGCCTGAGGAGGTTCGACAGGTTTCGCGGCGTGACGAACGCGCCATCGGTCAGGAATGAAAAGAAGATCCAGATGACCGCAACCGCAAGCAGCAGCGCAAGCAGCTTATAGCGCGTGAACACTTGCCTGAAGCGTTGACCGGAACTCGTGCGCACATTACCGGCTGTGCTGCGCTTTGGGGACGAAGTCACGTCAGGTGTCATGCGACGCTCGCTTGGATAGGGGTTGCCTGGGATGGCGCGCCAATGGCTGCAGCCAGGATATGTTCTTGCGTCAGTCCTTCGTTGATGAAATCGCCGCGCAGTTCGCCTTCGCCTATCACGAGCACGCGGTCGCTGACACCAAGTACTTCATTGAGCTCCGATGATACGACGATGATCGATACCCCTCGCCGTGCCAGCGCAAACATCAGCTTGTAGATCTCGAACTTGGCGCCGACATCCACACCACGAGTGGGTTCATCGAGGATCAGGATGGCGGGGTTCGTCAGCAGCATCTTGGTCAGCACGGCCTTCTGCTGGTTGCCGCCCGACAAGCTCGCAATGGACAACATGGGCGTCGCGGCGCGAACCGACAACCGCTTCATCTCGGTGTGAATGGTGTCGAGTTCCGCAGCGGAATCAATACGGCCGCCCTTTGCGAAGCGTGTGAGGACAGCCAACGTGATGTTATGACCCACCCCGAGTTGCGGCACGATGCCATGGCGCTTCCGGTCTTCCGGCACCATCCCGATACCGGCATTGATGGCATCGGCGGGCGTCCTGATCTTCAGTTTCTTGCCATTCAGATAAACATCCGCCTCGCTCACCCCGGGATACGCGCCGAAGATGGCCTGCATCAGTTCCGTCCGCCCTGCACCCACCAGCCCTGCCACGCCGAGAATCTCGCCCTTGCGCAGCGAGAAAGAAACGTTGTCCACGCGCTTTCGCTGCGCATTGGTGACGTCGAGACACGTTACGTTCCTGGCCTCGAAAATCACCTCGCCAATCTCATGCGGCTCCCGTGGAAACAGATTCTTGATTTCGCGGCCCACCATCATCGCAATGATGGCGTCCGTCCCCAAACCCTTCATGGGCTGCGTGGCGACGTGCTTGCCATCGCGGATCACGGTGACTGTGTCGCATACGGCTTCGACTTCATCGAGCTTGTGCGAGATATAGACGCACGCGACGCCTCGCTTCTTCAGATCGCGCACTATATCGAGCAGGATACTGATCTCGCTTGCCGTCAATGACGACGATGGTTCATCCAGAATCAGCAGCTTCGCGCGTTTGTTCAAGGCCTTCGCAATCTCGATCAGTTGCTGATGACCACCGCCGTAGTTCATCACAGGCTGCGCGACGTTGATGCCGCTGATGTTGAGGCCGCGCAGCAATTCGTCGGCGCGCTGATACATCGCGGCATAGTTCATCCGGCCGCCGCTCAACGTGATTTCATTGCCGAGGAAGATGTTTTCCGCGACGGACAATTGCGGCACGAGCATCAGTTCCTGGTGGATGATGACAATGCCGGCGTTCTCGGTATCGCGGATGTTCATCGCACGTAAAGGCTCACCTTCCCAAAGGATCTCGCCATCCCATGTTCCATGCGGATAGACGCCTGAGAGGACCTTCATCAGCGTCGACTTGCCCGCGCCATTTTCGCCGCACAAGCCGACGCATTCACCGGGCGCCACCACCAGGTCGATACCGTCGAGCGCCTTCACCCCGCCAAACGTCTTGACGATGCCGTGCATTTCCAGCAGCGCATTTGCCATGCATATGTCCCTGACGTGATTGCGCGTGAAGGCCGCTATAGAAGCGCTCTTCAGACCCTCACGCGCCGCTCATCGATGCACCAAGTGTCAATTGCCAGCCAGTTGCGACTGGGTATAGAAACCATCCTTGATGACGGTATCGACATTGGCCTTCGTCAGGAGCGTCGGCTGCAGCAACACGGTATCGACCTGCTTCTTGCCGTTGTCGTACTTGGCGTTGAAGGCAGGCGGCTGTCCTTTCGCCAGATCGACAGCGAGCTTTGCTGCGTCGCCCGCAATCAGCTTGAGCGGCTTGTACACCGTCATGGTCTGCGTGCCGTCAACGAGGCGCTTGACTGCGGCCAGGTCTGCGTCCTGGCCCGAAATGGGCACCTTGCCCGCCAGTTTCTGCGCGGCAAGCGCCTGAATGGCGCCGCCGGCCGTGCCGTCGTTGGACGCCACGATAGCGTCGATCTTGTTGTTGTTCGCCGTCAACGCATCTTCGGTGATGCGCAGCGCGGTCGCGGCGCTCCATTCCGGCACCCATTGCTGACCGACGACCTTGATGTCACCGCGATCGATGGCCGGCTTCAGGATCTTCATCTGACCTTCACGCAACATCTTCGCGTTGTTGTCGGTCGGTGCGCCGCCCAGCAAAAAGTAATTGCCCTTGGGCTGCGCGTTGAAGACCCCTTGCGCCTGCATTTCGCCGACTTTTTCGTTGTCGAAGGAAATGTAGGCATCGACATCTGCATCGAGAATCAAGCGGTCATAAGACACGATCTTGATACCCGCCTTGTGCGCTTCGGCAACTACATTGCCAAGCGTCTTCGAATTGAAAGGCACGATCACGATGACATCGACTCCGCGCGAGATCAGATTTTCGATCTGCGAGATCTGGCGCGCCTCGCTGGCATCGGCGGATTGCACCGAGACCTTCGCGCCCAGCTTGGTCGCTGCTGCAACGAAATAGTCGCGGTCGCGTGACCAACGCTCGACCCGCAAGTCATCGATACAAAAGCCGATCTCGGGTTTGTCCTTACTGGCATGCGCAAGCGATGGAATCAGGGATACGCTGGCGAACATCGCACCGCACGCGAACGTGGCCAGAATTGAACGGCGCATTGCAGACTTCCGCATTGCAGACTTCATGTCTCACTCCTTTTTTATGGTTGACTAGCCGATGCATCCCCTGCGTAGCCGGTCACGGCCACGCATGTGCGAGAGAAAGAGACGTCGGCGGAATCTACTGCGTGCGCCGCGAATTCGTGTTCACGGTCGTCGTTTTACGAAAGCTTGTGTCTTTGGATTTTTGCTTAGCCTGGCCTTTATGCGCATCTGGCGCAATTGCGAAATCAGCCGGGCGCTTTAACGTTTTTCCTTGAGGCTTTCAGACTTGAACGTCAGCCGTAAATCGCCCGGTTGACGATGTTCTCCAGATACTCCTGTTGCCCGCTCACATGCTGAGGGTTAACACGGCGTCCGAGTGCGTCAATGGCAAGCGATTCAAGAGAGTAACCGCCCGAGAGAATCTTGCGGCCGAATTCCGTATCCCAGCCTTCATAACGGTGCTTCTTGAATTCCTCCAGCTTGTCATTTTCAATCAGTACGGCCGCTCGTTCCAGGGCAATCGCAATGACATCGATAGCGCCAATATGGCCGTAGAACAAGTCCTCGGGGGCAACGCTCTGGCGCCGCACTTTTGCATCGAAATTCATGCCGCCTGTGCTAAAGCCGCCGTGCTTCAGGATCTCATAGAGCGCAAGCGTCAACTCTTCAACGCTGTTCGGAAACTGATCGGTGTCCCAGCCGTTTTGCGGGTCGCCGCGGTTTGCATCGACACTGCCGAAGATGCCGAGCGCATAAGCCGTCGCGATCTCATGGTGAAATGAATGACCCGCGAGCGTTGCGTGATTTGCTTCTATGTTCACGCGGATTTCATTTTGCAAACCGAACTGCGTGAGAAACCCGTGGACGGTGGCGACATCGTAATCGTATTGATGTTTGGTCGGCTCCTGCGGCTTCGGTTCGATCAGCAGAGCGCCCTTGAAGCCGGTCTTGTGCTTGTGCTCCACGACCATGTTGAGAAAGCGACCGAGCTGGTCGCGTTCGCGCTTGAGGTCGGTGTTCAGCAGCGTGTCATAACCTTCGCGCCCGCCCCACAGCACATAGTTCTCGCCACCCAGACGATGCGTCGCTTCCAGCGCCTGAAAAACCTGCGTGGCCGCAAAAGCAAACACTTCGGGATTCGGACTGGTTGCAGCGCCCGCAGCATAACGCGGATGCGAAAAGAGGTTTGCCGTGCCCCACAGCAGCTTGATACCCGTCTCTTCCTGCTTGGCCGCAAGATAGTCGGTCACGCCTTTGAAGTTGTTGACGTAGTGCTTGATGCTGTCGCCTTCGGGGGCGACGTCGGTATCGTGGAAGGTGTAGTACGGCGCGCCGAGTTTTGCGAAAAACTCGAAGGCGGCGTCGGCCTTCAGATGCGCACGTTCTATGGCGTCGCCGGGTTGCTGCCACGGCCGGTGAAACGTGCCCTGCCCGAACATGTCCACGCCCGGCCACACAAAGGAATGCCAGTAGCAGACGGCGAGCCGCAAGTGATCTTCCATGCGTTTGCCGAGCACCAGCTTGTCGCGGTCGTAGTGACGGAAGGCAAACAGGTTGTCGGACTCAGGGCCTTCATAGCGCACGGCCGGCAGGTGTTCGAAATACGACATGGGCGTCTCCGTCTTTTAATGTGACGCCATGCTGCCAGCTTGGTCCGCCTCGGGGCAATTGCGAAATCCGCCAGCGCGCATGGTGATTCTTGGGCTAAGTGGAAATCAGGCTGGCGGCAGACCTGTCACGAGGCCTAGAATCAGCAAACGCTAAAAAGCGGCGAGAACAAAACACAGAGGCGCATATTGCGCCGCAACGGAGATGACGGGCATCTCGCTGCAATGCGGCGCGAGACCCGTCCGGAGCTCGATGACACGACCCCAGACCGCTCAGGCTTCGCACAGGATCGCGCTGCTGTTCAACGCGAACAAGGTGTATGACCGCGAGGTGATCACGGGCATTGGCAACTACCTGCTCTCTACGCGCGTTGCGTGGGACCTGTTCCTGGAGGAGGATTTCCGCTGCCGGCTTAACGGGATTGAACGCTTTGAAGGCGATGGCATCATCGCGGACTTCGACGATCCTGCCGTGGCCGAGGCGCTCGGCGATTCGCAGTTGCCCGTAGTTGCAGTGGGTTCATCGTATGCGGACTGCGCATGTTATCCGGCCAACTTGCCCTACATTGCCACCGATAACGCCAAGCTCATGTCATTGGCGTACACCCATCTGATAGGCGCGGGCCTGCAGCGTTTCGCGCTCTATAGCCTGCCGGAGTCGCCCGAGAACCGCTGGGCGCAGGAACGCGAATTGGCATTCAAGGCGCTGCTTGCGGCGGATGGACTTGAAGCCGATATTCATCGCGGATTGCCGACCAGCGCGCCGGTCTGGAGTCAGGCAAGTGCGCAACTGACATCGTGGCTGGAGAGTCTGCCGAAGCCCGTGGGTGTAATCGCCGTCACCGATGCCCGCGCGCGTCACTTGCTTCAGGCGTGCCTTATTTCGGGCATACCCGTGCCTGAACAGGTTGCGATCATCGGCATAGACAACGATCCGTTGACGCGCTCGCTTACACGCATACCGCTTTCTTCAGTCATTCAGGGTACCGAAGAAATGGGCCGAACCGCCGCGCATCTGCTTCATCAGATGCTGGGCGGTGCCCGATTCCATGGCAGACGGATTCTCGTGCCGCCTGTCGGCATCAACGTGCTTGAATCGACACGCCATCAACCGGTTTCGAGCCCCTATGTCATGCGTGCTCGCCACTACATCCGGCAGTACGCGTGCCAGGGCATCAAGACCGAACAGGTGGCCGATTATGTTGGCGTATCGCGCTCCTCGCTTGAGGATTATTTCCGGCGTGAACTCGGTCATACGGTGCATCAGGAGATCCTTAACCACAAGCTCGATGTCGCGAAGCAGCTTCTCGCGCGCCACGACCTTTCCAGCGCGGAAGTCGCCATCCGATGTGGCTTTACGTCGTTGCAATACATGTACGCCGTATTCCGGCGCGAGCTCGACTGCACGCCGCGCGAGTATCAGGAGCGGCTGCCCGTCGCGCCATGCGACCAGACCGGCTGACCCCTCTTTCATGAACCTTGCTGCCATGCCTACCATCGCCCGACCAGGCTCTGTCCGCGTAAGCGCCGAACGCTGGGGTGCGCTGGAAAGGTCGTGGCGCGCGAGAAGCTGCTTCGCGACATCGAGCTTGTGGTTAAGGATCTCCTGATGA
>NZ_JBSIPA010000864.1:0-1122 GCF_053574605.1 Caballeronia sp. M23-90
TGAACTCGGCGTCAGTTCGCAAGACGTGTCCAATTTCCTCGCGATGCAATTCACGGGCTACACGGTCACGCAGTATCGGGTGCGCGACAAGCTGATCAGCGTCGACCTGCGTGCGCCGCAAAGCGAACGCGTCGATCCGGCGAAACTCGCCACGCTTGCCATGCCCACACCGAACGGTCCCGTGCCGCTCGGGACCATTGGGCATGTGGTGAACGACCTGGAATACGGCGTGATCTGGGAGCGCGATCGACAGCCGACCATCACCGTGCAATCCGATGTCAGCGCGGGTGCGCAAGGCATCGACGTGACGCATGCCATCGAGAAAAAACTCGATACGCTGCGCGCGAGCCTGCCGGTCGGTTACAGGATCGAAGTCGGCGGCCCGGTCGAAGAAAGCGGCAAGGGTCAGGCTTCCATCAACGCGCAAATGCCGATCATGGTGATCGTCGTGCTGACGCTCTTGATGATCCAGTTGCAGAGCTTCGCACGCGTGATGATGGTCGTGCTGACCGCGCCGCTCGGGCTGATCGGCGTGGTGATCGCACTTCTGCTTTTCAACAAGCCGTTCGGTTTTGTCGCGATGCTCGGCGTGATCGCCATGTTCGGCATCATCATGCGCAACTCGGTGATCCTCGTGGATCAGATCGAGCAGGACATCGCGGCGGGGCATCCGCGTTTCGATGCCATCGTCGGTGCAACCGTGCGGCGCTTCCGGCCGATCACACTGACCGCAGCAGCCGCCGTCCTCGCGCTGATTCCGCTCTTGCGCAGCAACTTCTTCGGGCCGATGGCCACCGCACTGATGGGCGGCATCACGAGCGCGACCGTGCTTACGCTGTTCTATTTGCCGGCATTGTATGCGGCGTCGTTCAGGGTGAAGCGCCACGAGCGCGCGGATTACCAGGAACCCACTACGCCCGATGCTGGAAACGGAGGCCGGTCATGATGCGTTTTCCCCTGGCTGCCCTTGGCGTTGCAGCCGCCCTGTCCGCCTGTTCGTTTGGCCCGGACGGAACGCCGCCCATATTGCCGCCGGTACCGCACTACGGCGTATCGGCGCAACCCGCGCGCACTGTGATGGCCGAAGGCGTGACACAGACCTTCGATGCCAACGCGAAACCA
>NZ_JBSIPA010000865.1:0-1121 GCF_053574605.1 Caballeronia sp. M23-90
TGAGGTTCGACGGGCCGTACGCGCCGAGCGTACGGCCCGTCGAACCTCACGCACCTGCTGCTCGACAACGGTGCCCACGAGTCGACCGGCGCTCAGGCAACCGTGTCGCCGGGCGTCGAGTTTGCACGCATTGCATCCGCGTGCGGGTACGCGCTGGCGCTCGACGGCGACGATCTTTCGGTCATCGACACGTTGTTCGAAGCAAAGGGTGTCGATGGCGTTCGCTTCGCCCGCCTGTCGATCAGCACCGGCACGCCCGGCGACTTGCCGCGGCCGTCGATCACACCGGAAGACGTGCGCGCGCGCCTGCAAAAACATATCGGACGCTAGACATCATGCTGCTGCTCAACCCCGGCCCTGTCACGCTGACCGAACGCGTGCGCAATAGCCTGCTGCAAACCGACTTGTGCCATCGCGAGCCGGAATTTTTCGATCTGCAGGACGAAGCGCGCTCGCGTTTGCTTGCGGCTTATTCGCTTGATCCGAAGGTCTGGACGGCTGTCTTGATGACGGGTTCGGGCACGGCTGCCGTGGAAAGCATGATCGCCGGAATGGTGCCGCAAGGCGGCCGTTTGCTGGTCATCGAGAATGGTGTCTATGGCGAACGGATTGCGCAGATCGCGACGCAGTACGGAATCGATCACGAGGTCGTGAAGTACGCGTGGGTGGACGCGCCGGATGTCGATGCGATCACGGCCAGGCTGGACGGTTTCACGAATGTCGCGATCATCCATCACGAGACGACAACCGGCCGCCTGAACAAGATCGACCAGTTGAGCGCGGCGTGCAAGGCGCGCGGTATCGGCTTGTTGCTCGATGGCGTGAGCAGCTTCGGCGCGGAGCATATCGATTTCGATGGCGGCGGCATCACCGCGGTCGCCGCAACCGCCAACAAATGTCTGCATGGCGTGCCCGGCGCGGCGTTTGTAATCGCGAAACGCGAAGCGCTGAAACACGCCGCGAGCCGCACGTATTACCTCGGCATCACGCGTCTCGCCAGGTTGCAGGACGAACGCAATACGCCGTTCACGCCGTCCGTGCACGCGTATTACGCGCTGGTTGAAGCGCTGCGCGAGTTCGAGGACGAAGGCGGCCTGAACGCGCGCCATGCGCGCTACGCA
>NZ_JBSIPA010000866.1:0-1119 GCF_053574605.1 Caballeronia sp. M23-90
GCGCACGCTTGGGAGTGATAGGCACGGTGCTGATCACCGAGGGCGGCACGGCGGCCTGCATCGTCGCGGTGATGTTTTTGCCACTGGCGCTCACCATGGTGCTGCTGCCGTTCCTGGGCATGATGCTCAACGGAACGTCTTCCGTGCTTTATGGAACAGTTCCGGAAATGGCGGCTCCCGAGCGCACTGAGCGCGCCTTCGCGTTGTTCTATACGGGAACGATAGCGTCCGGTGCGATTTCACCGGTCATCTATGGTTTTCTTGGCGACCGGATCGGCGTACACGGCGCCACTTTCGCCACCGCTCTGACCGCGTTGGCGATCTTTCCGCTGGCGATCATGCTGCGCTCGCATCTGGCGCCTGAGGAAAGACCGTAAGCGCGCAGGCTGGCGCGGCGAACCTTAACGGGCACGTCCAATGCATGAAAAGCATTCAATTCATCAAGCGGTTGTATCGGCCGGCTTGAAGATAGAAAGATGCGTCACTCGGCGAACCGCGAGCAATCGGTTCCATTGGCATCCCGACTTCCAGTCAAGCCACCGACAACTTCCCCGCCGCGACCGGTGCTCCGTCATTTTCCGCGGGCGCAAGCTGTTCCCAGGTGCTATGCACGTGGCGCTGCAGGAACTCGCCCAGCTCTTTGCCGCGTCGCGCGGACAGCAGCTTGATGATGACCTCGTGCTCGTCGATGGCGGTATGCCAGGTCTCGGACGTCACGCTTCCCTGAAACCGGTATCGATACAACTGGCGGTTCAGCCGCTCGTGCATCTGCTGAAGCGTCTCGTTCTTCGCCGCAGCAATGATGCTCTTGTGTATCGCCTGATTCAGGTTGAAGTAGGTTAACCGGTCGCGCCGCTCGTAGGCCGCATGCATCTCATGGTGCAACGCGCGGATTTCCGCCAGTTCGTTTTCCGTTGCGAGACTGCAGGCCCGCTCGCCGCCGAACGCCTCGATCACGCCGAGCACATCGAGTTTCTCGCCGATCTGCTGCGCGCCGAGATCGGCCACCACGGCGCCGCGCTTGGGCAACACCACTACGAGTCCATCTCCCGCCAGTTCCTTCAATGCTTCCCGCAACGGCGTGCGCGACACCTGCAGCCGTTCCGCGAGCGTGCGCTA
>NZ_JBSIPA010000867.1:0-1106 GCF_053574605.1 Caballeronia sp. M23-90
TGCGCTTCCACGAGCGCGATCACGGTCGGCGTCTTGCCGGTACCGCCCACGGTGACGTTGCCGACCACGACAACGGGCACGCCAACGTTGGTCTGCTTGATCCAGCCGAGCGCGAAAAACATACGCCGAACTGCAGCGATCAAACCGAAAACAGCCGCAAACGGCGTCAGCGACCACGCGACCCAGCCACGCCGGCGCCATTCATGGGCGAGGAAATTTTCTATCGGCGGTTTGAAGTCAGACATGGCGCGCGCTCCCTGCACGTCGCGGGAAGGCTCGGGACTGGATGGGCCGATGCTCGAAACATGACGATACTGCTGAGACTGGTGAAACCAAGCTTGACGGCCGGCACCTTTGCATCGGGGCGGTTCTCCTAAAAAGCTGAACGGAAAGCGGTCGGCGGGCGATCCTTGAACCCGGCACTCTAGCGCGGCGGTGCGCTCTGCGCCAGTCGAAGGAAACCGGTCTGCTTCTGCAGTTTTACACGGACGGTCCTGTGGATAACTCTGTGAACAAGTTGGCGTGCATTGGTGGGAATTCGGCCTCTGGTCGGACTAACGTCGGCGAACAGCTCTTCGGAAAATAAGAAAGGCATTCAAAACAAAGACTTAAAGCGCGTTCATGTGAATTTCATATTCGTGTGTGCGTGTTTTCGGTAACTTGTGCATTGTGGACACTTGCTACACTCCGCCAGCCGAATGGACATCTGTTTGGGCAGGTTTCACCCTGTAGCCACCGCAATCAACCGGCCTTTTCCTTCGATGAGCACCGATCCATTCTCCATACCAGACCCCGCCGGCGCCGACGCGGTCATTCCCGTTTCAGCGCTCAATCGCGCGATTGGTTCAGTGCTGGAGCGTTCGTTTCCATTGGTCTGGGTATCAGGCGAAGTCTCGAATTTTACGAAGGCGGCGAGCGGTCACTGGTATTTCTCGATCAAGGATGCGCAGGCGCAAATGCGCTGTGTGATGTTCCGAGGCCGCGCGCTTTCTCTCGGCGGCGAACAAACCTTCGGCTTCGAGCTTGGCCTTGAGCCTCAGGAACGCTTCATACAAGCGCCCTTGCCCAGTCCGTCGAACCGCCTCCACACCGAGTTGCAGCTCGCC
>NZ_JBSIPA010000868.1:0-1102 GCF_053574605.1 Caballeronia sp. M23-90
TGGTCGATGCCGGCCGCGCCCGCGCCGCCGGCATCGACCTGAAGGAAAGCGATCGCGCCTTGTCCGGCGGGATCTGCGATGCGTTCGAGTGCCTGTTCGACGAGCATCCGGCTAGTGGCCTTGCCGTCGCGAAGGGCTGCAGCGAGTTGCGCGAGGGGAGCAAATTGCGGCGAAGTGATGGGCATGTTCGACAAGATTCAGTGGCGTGAACTGGACATGGTGCCGGGCGGCGCGCGAGGGCCGACCGTGCCCGAAAGTGGCTGTCATTCTATGCCAGTCGGACGCTTCCGGTAGTTAATACTCAGCGGAAACGAGCGCGTTAGCCATCCGGCTGATAGCGGCGACAGGGCGGGTTCCTTAAGCTTGCATTTCCGCTGCTGCGATCGTCTGCATGCGGAAAACAACAATGCCAGTAAAACCCAAGCGTTTGGGTTTACTTGCGCGCTGCCAACATATAGAGTGAACACATGCCAACGATTTTTCGCATCGGCGCTGCCCGCGTCGTGATTTATCTGAACGACCATATGCCGGCGCACGTCCACGTACTGGACGGGAACCAGCATGCTGTTTTTAATCTTCACTGTCCGAATGGACCGCCGGCGCTTGTTAGAAACCACGGTTTTTCACACGCCGCTGCAAACACCTTTGCCCGCCGGATGCAGAACGTGGTCGGCTCACTGTGCACTGAATGGAAGATACTTCATGACTGCTTTAGTTGAAATTACCGAACGCCAGATGCGCGAAGCCGAAGAGCGGGCGCGCAAGCACGTCACCGAAAATCCGGTAGCGCTTTCCGCGGTGTTCATTCCGGAGGACGGCCGGCTATCAATCGAGTTGTCGAACGGTGCGTCGTTCGCCATTCCCGCGCGGCTGATACAAGGTCTGGAACACGCATCGAATGAGGATCTCGAAGAAATCGAGATCACGGCTTCGGGTACGGGCCTGTATTTCCCTGCCGTCGACGCCGACATTCTCGTGCTTCCGCTGCTCGCAGGCGTAGTTGGATCAAGGTCGTTCATGGCCCGGCGAATGGGCAAGGCCGGCGGCGCGAGCCGCAGCGCTTCAAAGGTTGAAGCTGCTCGGGCGAACGGCGCTCGCGGCA
>NZ_JBSIPA010000869.1:0-1091 GCF_053574605.1 Caballeronia sp. M23-90
TTTTGATGCGCGGCCGCGAATCAAGACACTGCTTCAAGAAACCTTTTCCGAGCCCACCGACTCACCGAGCCACTGAAACGATGGACGAACAAAAAAACCACTCAACGCCACCGCCTCATACTGAACCGCGAACAAGCCAATCAAGACCAGCACCAGCACCACGATCCACAGCAATTTGCGGCTGCGGGGGCGTGAAGCGGGTGGACGGGGTGTGGAAGCCTGGGAGATGGGCGAACGCGGTTCAGTATGAGGCGGTGGCGTTGAGTGGTTTTTTTGTTCGTCCATCGTTTCAGTGGCTCGGTGAGTCGGTGGGCTCGGAAAAGGTTTCTTGAAGCAGTGTCTTGATGCGCGGCCGCGCGGCCTTGTCGAGCGCTCGCACTGACGGCCGAAAGCAGGCCTTGAACGGGCCGGTTTTGATGCCGTGGCGGCGACCCGCGTGAGGCCGGGCAGGGGCGTTGTGGCGTCCAAAGCGGTTGCACGAAGCGTCGAATGATAGCTTTTAAGCGGTGGCCGGGCGCGCGAAGCATGATGCTACGTCCCGCGCTTCCTTGCAGTCCAGTTATCTTTCTTTCGATTGATTACGAGCGTTACAGGACCTTGCTCGTGCTGCAGGAGAGCATCGGGCGATGAACGCTCTGCTGGAAACTGTGCTGTGGGTCGCAAGAGCGCGCAACGAAGGCACGTCTTGAAATGGTAATGAAAGCTTTGGTCGAGACGAGCGCCCGACAGGAAACCGAAATGATCGATGCTGCGCCACTACGACCGGCGCAGCATCGGCACAAGCAAGGCTTTACTCGCTCAGGCGCGCAGTCGGCGTGCCACCGATCTCATTGGTGATTCTTGCGACACATTCAAGCAGCGCCGGCGCTACCGTTTCGAGCAGCACGTCAAGGGGAGCCTGGTATTCGGCGCCACCGCAGTTCACCGCGTAACGCTGGATAGGCGAGCACCCGGACAGCGTGCCGCACAAGCAAGGCTTTACTCGCTCAGGCGCGCAGTCGGCGTGCCACCGATCTCATTGGTGATTCTTGCGACACATTCAAGCAGCGCCGGCGCTACCGTTTCGAGCAGCACGTCAAGGGGAGCCTGGT
>NZ_JBSIPA010000870.1:0-1086 GCF_053574605.1 Caballeronia sp. M23-90
TCGGAGGCATCGGCGGATTTGCTGGTCGCGCATTTGCAGCGCCGCCCGGCGCGCAATCCGATCACGCAATGGCGTGCGGCGTTTCCCGAGCACCTGGAGATGCTCGTCGAGCGCGGAGAAAGCGCTTTTCATCTCTACACATTCAACGTGATGCGGCAACTGGGATCGAACTTCGAGTTCCTTTCGCGTTATCTCGTGTGGATGCGGGAACGTGGTTTCGCGATTCCGGACGCCATGCCGACCGCGGCGCAACGGATCGCGACCGAATCGATGGTCATGCAGTTCCGGCTCGTCCGCGCAATTACGCGCGGACGCCGCGACCCGTGCCACGAGTGTTTCGATGTGCTCGAAGAGTCCTACGATCAGGTCATTGGACCGCTTGCCGCACTGATTCGCTAACAGGCTTTCACAAGCCGGTGCCGCGGCCTGATACGCCAACAGGTCGCGCCGCGTTCCGGCTGGACACACTATAAGAAGAAGGCCGTCCCGATATGGCCTTCGATAGTCATACGGGGAAATAACCATGCGCGTCATAACGCCTGGCGTAATCACGCCTTGCTCGTCCACGCCCGCCGAGCCCACGCCGGCCGTCCTCACGCCTGCCTCCTATCTCCCACAACGCTTGTCCGAAGGCTGGCAGTGCATCAGCACGCCGGCAGGTGCATATGCAACGCCGGCCGAACTGCCCTCCACCGACAACACCGTACACTGGATCGACGCACCTGTGCCCGGCACGGTTGCGTCGGCATGGAGAGCAGCCGGCAAACTCGGTATGGAGTCGCCTCCGGCCTTCGCTTTCGATGACCACTGGTATCGATTGGTCTTGTCGGGACAGGGCGCGCGCCGCGTGCGCCTGAACGGACTTGCAACAATTTGCGAAGTCTGGCTCGACGATACAAAACTGCTCGATACGGATTCGATGTTCGAAGCGCACGACATCGATATCAATCTCGATGGTCACGCAACGCTGTACCTGTGCTTTCGCTCGCTCACCGCCGCACTCGGCGCAAAGCGGGGGCGTGCGCGCTGTCCCGACAAGACCAATCGATACCAGTGGTCATCGAAAGCGAAGGCCGGAGGCGACTA
>NZ_JBSIPA010000871.1:0-878 GCF_053574605.1 Caballeronia sp. M23-90
GCCGCCGAGCTGGCGCTCGGCGGCGCCTATCTCCCGCAGGCCATGGCCGCGGGACCGATCACGCTCAAAGCCACTCACGGCACCGGTCTCTGCAATTGCCCGTTCTTTCTCGTGAAGGAACGCAACCTCGCGCAAGGCGTATCGCTGGACTTCGTCACCACGCCGACCAATGCGGACATTGCGGCGCTCTTTGGCGCAGGCGTCGTGGATGTATCGGTGGTGCCGTACACGAACTTCATGACGCTCTACGACGCCGGTGCGCCCATCAAAATCGTCGCGGGATCGGGCGTGCAAGGCTGCGTGATAGTCGCGCAGGCGGGCATTACATCGGCGGAAAAATTGCGCGGCAAGACGATCGGCACATTTCAGGCCGACACGCTCGAAATGCTCCCTTACGACTTCCTGAAGAAGTCCGGCATGACGTTCGCCGATGTCAAGGTGCGCTACTTCGGCACGTCGCCCGAACTGGCGCAGGCGTTCATCGCGGGAAACATCGACGCAATGTGCCACATCGAGCCATATGCCACGCAGGCACTGAAAGCGCGGCCGGGCGCAGTGCAGCTTTCGAACGGCGTGGACATATACGGCGCGAACTACACGGACTGCGTCCTGGCGGTGCGCAGCAAGCTGCTTAGCGAGAACCGCGCTGCAGTGAAGTCACTGATCAAGGCGATGATGGTCGCGCAGCATCAGGAAGAGCAGGATCGTGCCGCGGCAGTCAGGGACACGGTCGGCAAGTACTTCAAGACGAGCTATGACGCCACGCTCGACGCGGCGACAAAACAGCCCGCCATGATCGACCAGCGCCATAACCAGGACTTCATCCTTCAGCGTGCCCAGAACCTCAAGGATCTGCGGTACATCAAGAAACTGCCGGG
>NZ_JBSIPA010000087.1:0-18560 GCF_053574605.1 Caballeronia sp. M23-90
TTATCGCCCGGCGCAGGACGCCGAGCGTGTCGCCGTCACGCAGAAACGCATGTTGCGCGTCGGTCAGCGCCATTTCAGCAATCCGCACCGCGCCGCCGCGCGGATTGGGCAATGCCTGGAACGTGTTGGTCAAGCCGGACAGAGTAGTCATGGAACGCTCACGAGCCAACGCACAGCGCGAGGCCGTACATTGGATGGATCTGGGTCGAACCCGGGCGCATGTCGCTTTTTACATGCTGTTCACATCTTGCGATACAAACCCGGACCTACGTTTGCCGAATCGTTTCCTTGGCCAAACACTCCTGCGGATTGGCGTTTTCAGGCGTGTCCGGCCTGATCAACAAGCCCTACGCCTTCGCCCGTGGTCGCGTTGTCTACCGCCTCGACACGCCACGTCATACCGCACGCCCACCTTCCTGCGCTTTGAGAGTCCTGCTTCACCACCGTAAACAACACGCGCCGCATGAAGGCATCCCATCCATGCGGCGCGGTTTTAAATGCTTTCCTGCATCATGTCCGAGCCTTTGCTCAGATCTGAACCATCTCAAAGTCTTCCTTGCGAGCGCCGCATTCGGGACACGTCCAGTTGATTGGAACGTCTTCCCAACGCGTGCCGGGCGCTATGCCTTCCTCAGGCAGACCCGCTTCTTCGTCGTAAATCCAGCCACAAATCAGGCACATCCAGCTTCTGTATTCCATGCTTATGTCGCGTCGGGGAATCGGTTAAATGAGTGCATGATGGTACCGGTTTGGCGCTGCGATGCCTAGCAATGCAGCAGTGCTGGGCAATCACCCGGTTTCCGTCATGAAGGATGTCAACATGCACGCCGGCATTTCGCCGGCGATACGAAACGGCGATGGAGCAAATACCGCGCCGTGTGCGCCGTTTCGGTTCGCTCAATGTCTGGCATGATTTTGCTTGTATCCCTGGAAAAAGTGTTCGGATCATGTGGCAAGGCGTCGTTAGGCCGCATAATCGTGCCGTTTGCACCGAACCATTTGTTTCCGGCTGCCCGACGATTCTTTAGCCGAAAGACCAGAAAAAACCACCCGATGCCTAGCGATACCCCTCCGATTGTTCTTACTTTTGGCTTGTCCGACCCAACCGGCGGCTCCGGCCTGCAGGCCGACTTGCTAACCTTGGCCAGCATGGGCTGCCACGGACTGACCGTGCTGACCGGCTACACGGTTCGCGATTCCGCCACTTGCGACGAAGTTACCGGTCTCGATCCTGAAACTGTAGGTACTCAGGCCCGCATGTTGCTGGAGGATATGCCCGTGGCGGCGTTCAAGATCGGCGCGGCAACCCGTGCGGAGGTCGTGGCCGCGATCGCGGAAGTCGTGGCGGACTACGACGATGTCCCGCTTATTCTCGCACCCGATTTCACGCTTGACGACGAACACGTGCTGGCCGCGGACGAACTACGGGAATCGATGGCCGATTTGCTGGTGCCGCAAACCACCATGCTCGTTGCCGATCACGCCACCCTCCTGCAGCTTGCGCAGCCCGACGGTGACGCCGAAGCGCCCACGCTTGACGCCGCGATCTCGCATCTGCTGTCACAGGGCTGCGAGTACATCCTGGCGACAGAAACGGGCACACACCGGCACGTGAACACGCTGTACAGCGAGGAAGGACAGATCCGGCAGGACACGTGGGACCGGACCGAACATCGCATGATGGGCATTACCGATACGCTCGGCTCGGCCATTGCCGCGCTGCTGGCGAACGGGCAGGAACCGGCGGAAGCCGCGCGCGAAGCGCAAGAATACGTTTTCCAGGCGACGCGAGCCGCCTTCAGGCCCGGCATGGGCGCATATATGCCGGATCGATTCTTTTGGGCTCGTTCGAACGATGACGAAGAGACAGCGCCCGTGGTGGTCGACGCGCCACCCTCCGCACCTGGCGAAGCACGCCACTGAAACTGATCTGGAGCGAAACTAAAACATGCCGCTGCGCAAAGCTTCGCTCCCGTCACTCAAGAAACATCCCGTCGGCGCAGTCCGTATAGGCTGCGCCGGTTGGGGGCTCACCGACGCCGTCGGCGAGCACTTCCCCGGCGACGGCACGCACCTCGCGCGCTATTCGCAAGTGCTCACGTGCGTTGAAATCAACTCGAGTTTTTATCGGCCGCATCGTCCCGAGACGTATGCCCGCTGGCGTGACAGCGTGCCCGACACGTTTCGATTTTCGGTGAAGATCCCGAAGGCCATTACGCACGACGCACGCCTCGTTTCGTGCGAACCGCTGCTCGACGCGTTCTTCGAATCCGCCACGCAACTGGGCGACACACTGGGTTGCTGGCTCGTGCAATTGCCGCCCAGCCTCGCGTTCGATGCTAACGAAGCCGAGGCGTTTTTTGCATCGATGCGCGAGCGCACCGCGATTCCCATCGCGCTCGAAGCCCGGCACGAAAGCTGGTTTGCGAAGGGCGTCGCCACGTTGCTCAAATCGAAAAGCGTCGCTTACGTCGATGCCGACCCGCAACCCGATGACTGCGCGATCAAGCATCGGGCGGATACGTCGCTGGCGTACTTCCGGCTCCATGGCTCGCCCGACGTGTACCGCTCATCGTATGAATTTCCTTACCTTGATGCCCTCGCCCTCACGCTTCACGACCGGGCGAAGAAAGCGCACGACGTCTGGTGCATCTTCGACAACACCGCCGCCGGCGCCGCGCAGTTCAATGCGTTACGTGTGAAAAGCCGCCGGGCACTGAACGCCCGTCCCAAGAAACGCATTGCCGTAAAGGAGAAAGCCGATGCGTGAGTACGTGAAGTGGTTGAGCGCTGCTTTGTTTTTAACTGGCGGTATGACATCGGCGATGGCGCAGACGCAGCCGCCAACGAGCGCGACAAACGCGGCCACACCGGTTGGCGATGGAACCTTCCTCCTCACAATCTTCCTCAAGCACGACGAATCGAAAACGCTGCCGCAGATCAACCAGCAGTTGAAGGAGCAAGGCTACTTCAAGGCCTTTCCTCCGCCCGGCGTCCAGGTGGTTTCGTGGTACGTGATGATGGGTATCGGCCAGGTGGTGACGCTGCGTGTTCCCGCTGACAAACTGCGCGAAGTGAATCGCGCAATCGAAACCACCGCGTGGGGCGGCTACAGAACAGAGTTCTATCCGACCTACGATTACAAGGCCGTAGCCGAAAAGATGCGCGAACAGAACAGCAAATAACAGCAACTAAAACCCGGCTTGACGCGCATACGAAAAAACCCGCATCGGTTGCCCGATGCGGGTTTTTTCTTTGACAACTTCTGGCAAAACGCAGACTTCCGAAGAAGCCCGCGTTGTCACGCAATCCCGGCAGAAGCCGAAATTACATGTCCATGCCCATGCCGCCCATTCCGCCCGGCATTCCGCCGCCGCCCATCGGGCCGTCTTCCTTCGGCAGTTCCGACACAGCGCAGTCGGTCGTGAGCAGCAGACCTGCCACCGATGCCGCGTTTTGCAGTGCCGTACGCGTCACCTTGGTCGGGTCCACAACACCGGCTTCCACCAGGTCGACGTACTCGCCCGTTGCTGCGTTGTAGCCGAAGTTGCCCGTACCGGCTGCAACTGCTGCCACCACGACGCTGGCTTCTTCGCCGCCGTTCGTGACGATCTGGCGAAGCGGCTCTTCCATTGCGCGCAGCACGATCTTGATACCTGCGTCCTGGTCAGCGTTCAGGCCCTTCAGGTCCTTCAGTGCCAAACGAGCGCGAATCAGCGCGACGCCGCCACCAGCCACGATGCCTTCTTCCACAGCTGCGCGCGTTGCGTGCAGTGCGTCTTCAACACGTGCCTTCTTTTCCTTCATTTCGACTTCGGTAGCCGCGCCAACCTTGATCACTGCAACGCCGCCAGCCAACTTGGCGACACGTTCCTGCAGCTTTTCGCGGTCGTAGTCCGACGTAGCTTCTTCTATTTGCGTGCGAACTTGCTTCACGCGCGCTTCGATGTTCACAGCTTCGCCAGCGCCGTCGATGATCGTGGTGTTTTCCTTCGCCACTTCGATGCGCTTGGCCGAACCCAGCTCAGCCAGCGTAGCCTTTTCCAGCGTCAGGCCGGTTTCTTCAGCGATGACTTGACCACCGGTCAGGATCGCGATGTCTTCCAGCATGGCCTTGCGACGATCGCCAAAGCCCGGAGCCTTGACAGCAACGGTCTTCAGGATGCCGCGGATGTTGTTCACAACCAGCGTAGCCAGAGCTTCGCCTTCGACATCTTCAGCAATGATCAGCAGCGGACGGCCAGCCTTCGCAACCTGTTCCAGGATCGGGAGCAGATCGCGGATGTTCGAAACCTTCTTGTCGTGCAGCAGCACGAACGGGTTTTCGAGCACGGCAACTTGCTTTTCCGGCGTGTTGATGAAGTACGGCGACAGGTAGCCGCGGTCGAATTGCATACCTTCAACCACGTCCAGCTCGTCTTCCAGCGACTTGCCGTCTTCAACCGTGATCACGCCTTCCTTGCCGACCTTGTCCATCGCTTCTGCAATGCGGTCACCAATCGACGAATCGCTGTTGGCCGAAATCGCGCCGACTTGGGCGATTTCCTTGTTCGTCGTGCAAGGCTTGCTGATCTTGCGCAGTTCTTCGATAGCAGCGGTCACTGCCTTGTCGATACCGCGCTTCAGGTCCATTGGGTTCATGCCCGATGCAACGTACTTCATGCCTTCGCGAACGATCGACTGGGCCAGGACCGTAGCCGTCGTCGTGCCGTCGCCGGCGTTGTCGCTGGTGCGGGAAGCAACTTCCTTCACCATTTGCGCGCCCATGTTCTGGAGCTTGTCTTTCAGTTCGATTTCTTTCGCAACCGAAACACCGTCCTTCGTGACCGTCGGGCCGCCGAAGCTACGTTCCAGGACGACGTTACGACCCTTCGGGCCCAGCGTGACCTTGACCGCATTGGCCAGGATGTTCACGCCTTCAACCATCTTTGCACGGGCGATATCGCCAAATACGACTTCTTTAGCTGCCATATTCAAACTCCTTGATTCGTTTCAGTTTTGGCTTGTTCCAGGTCGGGCGAGAGTCGCGGGAAAGCGGTTCGATCGCGCCGACTGGAGGCCGCAGGCTTGAAGGTGATTACTTGACCAGAACGGCCATGATGTCTTCTTCGCGCATCACGAGCAGTTCATTGCCGTCGACCTTGACAGTCTGACCAGCGTATTTACCGAACAGCACGCGGTCGCCCACTTTGACGTCGAGGGCGTTTTGCGTACCCTTGTCATCGCGCTTGCCCGGGCCGACGGCCAGGATTTCGCCTTGATCCGGCTTTTCAGCTGCAGCATCGGGGATGATGAGGCCCGAGGCAGTCTTGGTTTCCTGATCCAGACGCTTAACGATGACGCGATCGTGCAAAGGACGAAGGTTCATACACACTCCTCTCTTAACTGAGACTATAAAAAACGCGGGAAGCCCGTCCGGCGACTCAGAGAATCACCGGCCGGAAAACTGTTAGCACTCTCGTGCGACGAGTGCTAAGTATATGGCACTCCAGTCGGTAATTTCAAGAAGGATATGGAGAAGGACGAGAAATACGCTCAGGTTTCGGAATCTAACTGCAACAATTCAACTGGCGTTCGCCAGCGCTTACCGCAACCGACCGTGAAATCTTTTTGGCGATACGGCAAATCACAGGCAACGCCACAGCTCGTCTTCAAGTGATCTGACGAGGACGTTGTCATTCGTGTTTCAGGTATATCCCGTGGAACGCCGAGAACTGCCAATGTGCGGTACACCCGAATCTTGCCGGGTTCAGCACCATTGAAAGGTGCAAGTAAGTGCGCGGCGGAAAGATTGGCAACTTAGTTGCAGACCGCGCTACGCGAAATGAGGCAACAAACCGCTAACGACGTGGTGGTTGACAGTCGCTAGTCGACCCGAAAGCGACGGACCCTAAGACTGACTGAGCGGTCGGTTTTTGCGTGGCACCAGTCGCTCGAACAATCTGATCTCCCGCCTCATACATCTCCACAGCTTTGCGCCACGAATATATTTCGACAATACTTGAATTATCGAATCGAATGTTCTATCGTTCTGCGTATGGACTCTGATCTCGTCGTACGCGCGTTGAGCGCCCTCGCCCACGAATCGCGCCTCGCGATCTTCCGCCTGCTGGTCGTCGCCGGGCAAGACGGCATGGCCGCTGGTGAGATCGCGAAGCAGCTCGGGCTTTCCCCTTCAAGTCTGTCATTTCATCTCAAGGATCTGTCACATGCGGACCTGGTGAAGCCACGGCAAGAAAGCCGCTTCATCATCTACACCGCGAATTTTGACGCCATGACAGGTCTGATCGACTTCCTGACGGAGAACTGTTGCGCCGGCGCGACCTGTGCCGCGAGCGATCTCCCCGCCTGCTGCGGAGATACACCATGAAGCGCATGCATATCCATGTCGCGGTCGAAGACCTCAGCGACAGCATTCAGTTCTACAGCGCCATGTTCGGCAACAAAGAACCCACAGTTCTCAAGAGCAATTACTGCAAATGGGAACTGACCGATCCGGCCGTCAATTTCGCGATTTCGCAGCGGGGCGCGAAACCGGGCGTTGACCACATCGGCATCCAGGTTGAAACCGACGCAGAGTTGGAAGAGATGAATGCACGCTTCGCTGCGGCAAAGCTGCCGGTACAGACACAGACGAAGACCATCTGTTGCTACTCCAAGTCGGATAAGGTGTGGACGGTCGATCCGCAGGGCGTCGCTTGGGAGACGTTCAAAACCCTCGAAGCTGCACCGATCTACGGTGCGTCCCACGATCGAACGCAAGCAAAAGCGCAATCAACAGCCGCATGTTGCTCCCTGCTGAATCCGTTGTGACGATTCGGAGCCGCACGTGCGCGATAAATCTTACCCAGTTCTGATTCTTTGCACAGGAAATAGCTCGCGCAGCATCATGGCCGAGGCGCTGTTCAACGTTTTGGGCAAAGGGAAGTTCCGGGCGTACAGCACCGGTAGCCATGCCTCCGGCGCGGTCAATTCGTTTGCCATTGAACGATGTGAAGCGCTCGAATACGACACGTCGCACATGCGTAGCAAGGGCTCGGACGAGTACGCAACACCTGACGCTTTACCCATGGATTTTGTGATCACGGTTTGCGATCAAGCGGCGGGCGAAGTCTGCCCGATCTTGCCGGGCAAACCGATGACAGCGCATTGGGGCTTCGAAGATCCAGCCGCATTCGAGGGCCGCGATGAAGACAAGCGCAATGTATTCACCAAGGTATATCGGCAAATCATGAGCCGCGCGAGCCAGTTTGTGAACCTGCCGCTCCATGTGCTTAATAGCAACGCGATACAGCACGAAATGCGCGCGATCGGTGAAAGGCCTGCAGAGGAATCAAATGAGCAGTACTGACACCGCGGTTGGCGGCGCACAACCGGCGATCGGATTTTTCGAACGCTACCTGACCATCTGGGTTGCCCTTTGCATCGTGGGCGGTATCCTGCTCGGGCAGGTGTTTCCCGCGCTCTTTCAGGCAATCGGCCGCATGGAAGTGGCGCAGGTCAATCTCCCGGTCGGCGTGCTCATCTGGGTGATGATCATTCCGATGCTGGTCAAGATTGATTTTGCCGCGATGACTCAGGTCAAAAGTCATTGGCGTGGAATAGGCGTCACGCTGTTTGTGAACTGGTTCGTCAAGCCGTTTTCAATGGCCTTACTCGGCTGGATCTTCATCCGTCATGTGTTCGCGCCGTGGCTTCCCGCAGGTCAGCTTGACAGCTACATCGCCGGCTTGATCCTGCTGGCTGCAGCTCCTTGCACAGCAATGGTGTTCGTCTGGTCGCAGCTCTGCAAGGGCGATCCGTATTTCACGTTATCGCAAGTGGCGCTGAACGACTCCATCATGATCGTAGCCTTCGCGCCGCTCGTCGCCTTGTTGCTTGGTTTGTCGGCCATTACGGTGCCATGGGATACGCTAATTATTTCGGTCGGCCTCTACATCATCATCCCGGTCATCCTCGCTCAACTGCTGCGCCGAATGCTGGAGGCGAAGGGCGAGGCACATTTTCGGAAGAGCGTCGCACACCTCGGTTCCTATTCGATCTGCGCGCTGCTCGCGACCTTGGTGCTACTTTTCGCCTTCCAAGGGCGGGCGATCATCAAGGAGCCGCTCGTTATTGCAATGCTCGCAGTGCCGATCCTCATTCAGGTATTTTTCAATTCCGGTCTCGCCTACCTGTTGAATCGGCGGCTTGGAGTAGCGCACTGCGTGGCGGGCCCATCCAGTCTGATCGGTGCAAGCAATTTCTTCGAGCTGGCAGTGGCCACCGCAATCAGCTTGTTCGGCTTTCATTCCGGCGCGGCGCTGGCCACCGTCGTCGGCGTGCTGATCGAGGTGCCGGTGATGCTGCTAGTCGTCGGCGTCGTCAATCGCTCGCAGCACTGGTACGAAGCAAAACAAAGCATCTAAGGACAACGAGTATGAGCATCACGATCTATCACAACCCGGATTGCGGGACGTCGCGCAATACGCTGGCCATGATCCGCAATGCGGGCATCGAACCAGAAATCATCGAATACCTGAAAACCCCGCCGACCAGGAGCACGCTGCAGGATTTGATCGCCCGCGCCGGGATCACAGTACGTGCTACGTTGCGTGAAAAAGGCACGCCTTACGCCGATCTGGGTCTGGGCGATCCATCATTGACCGATGAGCAATTGCTCGACGCGATGCTGGAACATCCCATCCTCATCAATCGCCCGCTTGTCGTCACACCGCTTGGCGTGCGCCTGTGCCGGCCCTCCGAAGTCGTTTTCGACATCCTGCCAGCAGCGCAAAAAGGTGCGTTTGCCAAGGAGGACGGCGAACCGGTCATCGATGGCGAAGGACGCAGAGTCCGCGAATGACACAACACCTATCCAACATCAGCACGCCGCATCTCGACATGCCGGATCTGCGCAAACTCGAACCGCGCGCGGTTTCGCAACATGCGCCACGGATCCTGCTGCTCTACGGTTCGTTGCGCCCCACGTCATACAGCCAATTTTTAACGTTAGAAGCCGATCGCATCCTGCGCCATTTCGGCGCCGAAACACGGGTCTTCGATCCGCACGGCCTGCCGGTGACCGACAGTGTCAGTGCTGATCATCCGAAAGTAGCCGAACTACGCGCACTGTCGGAATGGTCGGAAGGCCAGGTATGGTGCAGCCCGGAGCGTCACGGCACGCTGACGGCCGTATTTAAAAACCAGATCGACTGGCTACCGCTCGAAATCGGCGGCATCCGCCCGACCCAAGGCCGCACGCTCGCGGTGATGCAGGTGTGCGGCGGATCGCAGTCGTTCAATGCGGTCAATGCATTGCGCGTGCTCGGCCGCTGGATGCGCATGGTGGCCATTCCGAACCAGTCGTCGGTGGCAAAGGCCTGGCAGGAATTCGATGCTGAAGGACGGATGAAACCATCGGCTTACTACGATCGCGTCGTCGACGTAATGGAAGAGCTGTACAAGTTCACGCTGCTCGTGCGCGATCGCTCGGAGTACTTGACCGACCGTTACAGCGAGCGAAAAGAAGCGCATCCGGAGCTTGCCACGTCGCTGGCGAGCGCCGCGATGAACCAAGGAGCGGTAAGCCTCAACGCCGATATCGATGACAGCGAAACGCAGTGACGGTGTCCGCGCGACGTGGGCACTCGCCGCCGCACAACTCGTGTCATGGGGTTCGATCTATTACGCGTTCCCGCTGTTTGTCGTACCGATGGAAAGTGCGCTAGCTTAGAGCCGTACCGCCACAAACGCAGCGCTCTCGATCGGTCTGCTGATCTCGGGACTCGCGGCGTATCCCATCGGGACGTGGATCAATCGCGGCCACGGCCGTCGCGTCATGGTCTGCGGGTCTACCCTTGCTGCGGCGATGTTGGCGCTATGGTCTCAGGCAAATAGCCTCGCGATATTGTTTGTCGTCTGGGCCGGTCTTGGCGTCGCGATGGCTGCCACGCTCTACGATCCGGTCTTCGCGGTGGTCACACGCGATTTTCCTGACAGCTTTCGCACCCGGATCACGCTCATTACGCTGGTAGCCGGTTTTGCGAGTACGGTTTTCATCCCCCTAACTCAAGGCCTCATCAAATGGTGCGATTGGCGGGGCGCATTGCTCGTGCTTGCCGCGTTTAATCTGGCGATCTGCCTGCCGCTGCACATCTTCGCGATCGGCGGGGATGCGCCACGCGATGGCGAATCAAATTACAAGGCGACGCAGAAAGCTGCCAATGCAGCGGCCACACGGCGCGCACTACGCACGCCAACATTCTGGGCGCTCGCAGTGTTCTTCACAGCCTACTACGCCACATTCGCTGCGCTCACGTTCCATCTGGTACCACTGATGGCGCAACGGCGCGTGTCGCCTGCGCTGATCTTGACGACGATGGCCGTCATTGGCCCGGCGCAAGTTCTGGCCCGCGTGCTGTGGTTCACGATCGGGCCGCAACGTGCGGCCGTCAATCGTGGGGATTGTGATTACGGCAGCACTCCCAGCTTCGGTAATCGTTCTCATGTGCGCCGGGACGTCGCCGGCGTTGCTTATCCTGTTTGCGATCGTCTACGGTGGCGCCAACGGCATGATGACGATCTTGCGCGGGACGATCGTGCAGGACGTGATGTGGACAGAGGGCTATGGAGCCGTGAGCGGACTCCTCTCGATGCCCTCGAATATTGCCAAGGGCATTGCGCCGATTTCGGCCGCTGCAATCTGGACGATCGGCGGAAACTATCTCCCTGTCGAATGGACCGTGTTGCTGGTGTCATTGGTTTCAGCCGTTGCGTTCATCCTGGCGACGCGTCTCGCCTCCGAGGAAAACCTCGGCGGCCGCCAAGTCAATCTCGAATGAGCATGCTGCCATGCAGATACGAATAGCCGATGAGGCCGACCTGAGCACAATCAAAAGCCTTTTAGGCACGAACGACTTACCTGTCGCCGATATCTCAAAGGCACTCATCACAGGATTTCTGGTCGCAGAAGATGCAAGCGGATTGGTTATCGGCATCGGCGGACTTGAACAGCTGGGCTCTAGCGTGCTGCTGAGATCACTCGCCGTCGCGCCGGAGGCACGCGGACTAGGAATCGCAAGTGCACTGGTGGCACGCCTCGAAGACAACGCACGCGCCTGCGGACGACAGGATGTTTGGCTACTGACAACAACGGCGGAGCGATTTTTCGAGCGAGTCGGTTACAAGAGTGTGAGCCGCGAAGAAGTCCACCGCGAAGTTCGGTTATGCAGACAATTCGCCGAGCTGTGTCCGTCGACGGCCTCCTGTATGCGAAAGCGGCTTCGTACGGCAACTTCCGCGCCCATCGCCGAGCGACCGCTATCAAACTGATTTCCGACGCTCGAGGCCAGTTTGTCGCCGGCTCTTGTTGGCGATCGTCGACCACTATGGGCAGTCGCCGATCAGCGGCGGAGGTGACCGACACCAAAGTCACCTCGACCTCAATCCTCGTCCTCGACCCAAAGACACCCTGACTGTAAGACACCGATTACGAGAACTCCCACATCGAAGGTCGCGTCGGTAACTGGACACCAGTTGTTGGTGAAGTACCGAGCTTGAGCGCCGAACTGTTCCAAAAATTTGCCCGTCAATTGTTCCGCCTGAGCCGCAGTCATTATCTCGACGCTGTACGCTTGGTCGCGATGCAGCACCTCATCAACAAAGGAATGCGCCGTGCTCTCATCAATTTCGCGATAAGAGGCGTCGTCATCGCGCAGCTCGAACGCTTTCGCTACAGTAGCGGGAGTTGGCGCCGAATACGGTAAAACTCCGCAGCGCACTTCGCCGCAATCACGCAAGCGCTTGATGTCTTCGTTGATTCCCACGGCAGTCCTCTTCGGTTCAAAGGATTTGTCGACGATCTGTGTCCGCCTGTCGACTGACCGCTACTGGCCGTACCTGGTCCGATGCTCATCGCATGAGACTCGCACAAAAGGCTGTATCGGGTCGGACGGACCGTGTCCGACCCTGAACTGCCAAATGCCCTTGCCGGACGCGAGATACGGGTGCCCGGACGGATTATTTCAACGCATGGACCACATTGGTACGCAGTCCCGCGGCTTCATCTTTATGCTGTGCGGGTACAGCTCCATCGTCAATGACGTCGGAGGGGCGTGAACGCAAGATCACAAAAATCTCCGTTCCGGTCGATCCTTCACGCAGAGCAGCTAGTAGCTGCTCTGCGTGCCGCCCGAAACCAACGTCGGCATAGATTTCGCCAGTGCTCTAATGTCATCGTATAAGTGCGTCATCTATGTCTCGTCGGACTGCGAGTCCCTTCGCTGAAGAGCCCAGTTGTATCGCTCTACCAACTTTGCAGCGGCAGCAAGTGCTTGTTCCCTCCGGCGACTCTCGGCGGCATGGATGCGAACATCTTCACGTGCAAGCGCCTCGGGGACCCAATATTGTCGGACCGCCCCGACCGGTAGACCGAGAGTCTCCGAGTCAATTGTACGAAACAGCTCGAACTCGGAATCGCTCTCTACTTGTCTCCAAAACGCTGGGGGGGTCCATTGCACGAGCGGTCTCAACGATCCCGGCGCGTCCCTCCAGAAGATCGGTCGCCCTAGCATGAATTTCTCGGCAGCGCTCTCGCCAAAGTGCCTCGTTTTTGATCCCGCGAGGGATTTCCATTTGTCGAGCCAACGTCGGAGGCGAATCGTTTGCCGAATTAGGGAGCTTAAGCGTCGGATTCAAAATTTGTAGCACCTCAACCAGCCCAACAATTCTTGTGCCCTCGGCTACTTCGACGCGTCGACCAACCCAGAAAGCCTTTGGGTAGGCCTGAGGCGTGAGAAGCCAAACTTCCGCTTGACCATTTCCCCCAGTTTCAACTCCGTTGCCGTCCACGAATTCGTGATGGGCACTGGACCAATAATCAGACCGCACCTTGTAGATCGGCCGGTATCCTGACATCACTCGTTTCGACAAGCCGTCGTTTCTGAGCGCGGTCAAAGCAAAGTTTACTAGCAGGTCGGGCAAACGGGGCGGACGGGTCATGTGCTGGCGTCTGTTATGTATTCTTTGCAATTGTCGACGATTCGCGTCCGTGTGTCGAAGGGCTTATTGTGGCCGAACCCGGGCGGACGACCACCGGCTTAGGCTGTTAAGGATCGTTGGACGTCTGCCCCAAACCGCAGGCGTGTGACTACCCCGGCGCCGGCGGGCTGGCGTCCAACAATCCTTAACAAAGTGAGCCTGACAACGACCGGCTCTGATCGACCCCGTCCGTCTTATACATTTCCCGATGCCGACGCGGATGCGGATGCGGATGCGTTCGAAAACGCTGTCCAACTTCCGCTGTTGGCAAATGCCTGCGGCGTAGGTCCCTGCCGACAGAATCCGCCGCTGCGAACTTTCCCTGCGAGCATATCTCCACCTCGTAAGCGGGTTCTTAGTACCGCAGGCGCTATTGGGAGCGAATTGCATCCATAACCGCTTTGCCCAGTTGCCTTGTATTTAGCGCGCCCCCGCTGCCGTTAAGTTGCCGGACCTCCAACCGCGCCGCTAATTCGCGCAACACCGGCATTACGGGCGCCACAGGCACCCCGTCCTTCTCAACGTCAATCGTGCCACTCTCGCGCCGGCGGAGTACGTGATTGCCATAGACGACCTCATCCACTACGCCCGAGGATGGCACATACGAAATCATCTCGGAGTTGGGCAGGCGATTAAGCAGGTTATCGACGGCTTCGAGAGTTCTCTCGCCCCACATCTTCGAAAGCGCATAGGTCTTGCCAGTTATGTGGAATAGCTCACTGTCATCGGTAAAGTACCGAAGCTTCTTGCCTCCGAATGCTTCCGTCAGTTGAGCGCCATCCAAAGTGCCATCCGCTGTGATGAACATGTTCCCACGCCAGTCTACGGCCCCTTCAACTTCAGATATCGACATGCCTTGGCGGATGGCTTCCCCAACCACGCCGAGCATAAGCCTGCGCTTCGGCAGATTGGGAAAAATATTCTCGCCGATGGTCAGGTCATAACGTGTCATATCCCGGTCCTGCACGCGGGCAGCGTCTTGCTCCATCGACTTTTCACGAACCGCAACCTGATACTCTTCCGCCTGCGGGAGGGGAATTACTTGCTGGATATCGAGCAATACACGATCAGCGATCTGATGAGGGCGCATTTGTACACAGCGAAGATCTAGCCCCTGCTTGTTCAGCCAAAGGACCGCTGTAGTCAGTTCTGTAGAGAATTCGGCAGAAGCTAAAACGATACGTACCTTGTCGGACAACGCTACCGCCTCACCCTCTTCCACATCAAGGAAGTCTCGAATTTCCTGCGCAGGATCCTCACTCGAACCGATTGAGAGCAAGTATTTTCTATGCGCTTCCACGGCCTGCTCGAAACGCATGGTCGAAATCATTGCGGCATATCGTAGCGCTTGCAGCTCCATATGCGCAGCATCGTCACGCTTCAATTCCACAACTACAAGGTTCGCTTGATCGTCGAGACAAAGCAGATCGATACGCCGGTTGGCACCGACCCAATCTCCGAACTCTTCGGCGAGTACCATCGTTTTTACTTTTGGCGTAATCGCAGCGATGTGCGTTTTGATAGCCCTCTGGATGTTTGCACGCTCCAACAGTCCAAGTTCTGTGAAGGTCTTCGGATCGATTGCTTTAAGGCTTTCGCCCGTCATTTCATACAGCGCCATCAAAAGCCCCATGTAGTGTTGACATATTTTTCAGCGCGGCTGTTGTCTCAGCCTCCCACGCCAAGTTTTTTCTCATTGTTGGAGCGTCGCTGTATTTACTATTTGCTCCGCACACAAAAGAATTCGTCATCGATTAGTAGATTTGGGGTGTTCGATTTTCCCTCAAACCATTTTGGTAGAACACGAATTTCCCCGTGCGCGATAGCATTCTTGCGGCTGGTCGGACAGTCGGTAGTGCGAGATTGTCCAACGATCTGCGGCTGTGTGTCGAACGTCCCTTCCTGGCCGAGCGGCGACAACAAGAAATCCAATTGCTTCAGGACTAAACGGTTCCGTGCTGTGTCTATCAGGCGAATCGATCAAAAGCGATAACTAATCCCCAACTGCACCACCGGATACCAGTGGTACTTCTCCACTTCACGCGTCACTTTCTGCTCGGCCTGCAGAATGTTGTCTTGTGATGTGAACAAGCTGTAGATTGCCGGGATGTTGTAGTCCACATGCGGCCGACCATAGGCCGCACCAATGTCGAAGGTGAAGCCAAACCCCTTAGAAACCGGCTTGTGCCCGTATCCCAATCCGATGTACGGCATCACTGTCGGCAGCTTCGCCACTGCTGACGGCGCCGCGCCCACAGCGGGTACGAAATCACCGCCGATTTTGTAGTTTCCTTGCGCGTTCGGGACGGCGTGGGCTCTCAACTCGTCATCGTTGATGAGCGCACCGCCGGTAACTCGAAAGCCGCTATTGCGAAACGGAAACAAGTCGAGATATACGCCGCCTTGCTTGAGGCTCAGATGCCCGTCGTACTTGTTTTCATCCACTGTTACCGAGTGCGAAAGACCGAAGCCCTCCACCTCTGCGTGCACGCCCGCCCATGTTGTCAACGAGTAGGCGGCCCCGAGACCTGCCCCCAATGTTCCAGCATGCGCATAGATTTCCTGCGCTTGCACGTTCGATGCACATACCGCAATTCCCGCAGCCGCCGCTGCGCTCAAAAATTTCCTCACCGCCCCTCTCCTTGTTAGCCCGGCTTTTCCAGAAGTCGAGACTTTAAGGTTTCAGGATTCGATTCAATGCGGTGAATAGTGGTCGCTTTTAAGCGTAATTCGAAATAAGGAAAAATGACCGCTCGGCGTTCTGCGCAACGGCATGCGGCGCGTTCCTGCTCTTTCGTTTCTTCTCATAAAAAGTGCGCCGACCGTTTTTAAGTGCCGCTCGAATTGACTATTTTTCTGGCCGTTGTTCGATGAATCGATTCGTTTCGCAGACCGTGATAATCCGTTTCACACTTGGGTTCCGCGGTTCATACGGTTACGCCGCTTTCCCCGCAAACCCGCTCAATCATCTGGGGCACGCCCCATTCACGTTCCGCGCAAACGCGCGGCAAGAAAACGACTGGAGTTGGCATGGCTTTGTATCAAGGGATTCGATCTGTCGCAGCGGCGGCCGTTATCACGACATCATTGTGTTTGAACGCCTGCGGCGGGGGCGGCGGCTCCGACGCGCCGGTTTCCAACGTGCTGAAACTCTCGACTGCGATTCAGAGCGAACACGTGGCCAAGTATGCCGGCGCATTCGGCATGCTCGCAGGTCCGGGCGTGGCGGCGATCTATACGTCGGTGGTGTCGTCCTTCGTGCAGGATGTGTCGTCTGCCACGGGTGCATCGAGCACGGCGTGCGCGGGGGGCGGTTCTGTCGATGTCGTTGCACAGAGCGCGGGCGCAGCCGGCCTGCAAGCGGGCGAGAGCGCGACGGTCACCTTCAATCAGTGCATTGGGCAAGTGGAGGCAGCGACAGTCGCGAGCGACGCGAAGGCCACGGGCACGATCTCGCTTCAGGTCCAGAGCGCGAGCGGCCAGGTCGGCAGCAAGACCAGCAATTGGGCTTACACCGCCACGGAAACCGCCAACACCGTCACGCTGGTATCGGGCAAGGGAACCAATGTGCTCAATGGAACGATCAACATCGCCGTGTCCTTCGATGCAAGCACGGGCTTGACCACCACGACGGCAACCGCGCCTTCGATCACGATCAACCGCACGCAGAGCACGGCAACCTCGGGTGATGTGAGTGGCACGATAACCGTGTCATCACTGGCCATGACGCGCATTCACGGGACGAACCCCACAACGGATTCGGTCACGAGCAGCGCCGCAGTAAGCGTGTCGGCGAGCGATGCGGTTATTGCATTCAACGTGTCGACGCCGACTGCCGTCATGGTCACGGGTGGTGACCTTCAGCAAGGTGTCGTGCAGCTGACGACCGATGACACTGTCGAGACGTTATCCGCCGTGAACGCGAACACAGTTGGGATCACCGTGACCTCGGGCGGCAAGACTGCCAATTACACGGAAACCTACGCCGACTTCCAGTCGATCGCAGGCGGTTGAAGCGCGCTTTTCCACGCAACGCCGTTATCCGATCATAAATGCAATGTGATGGACGTCCCCACCCATTGACGGCTTCGGTATGCCAGAGTGGAGGGGGCATTAACCACTCAAACCGGAGGGGAGGTCTACCATTAGATCGCGACAGTCGGGCTGACCTAGCCGGGAACGTGTTTCAGGTCCGCAGATGCTGCTGATTGTCACGCAAAACTAACCGCGGCTAACGTTAAATGACAAGTGACTGCGAAGCCTTGTACCGATAGCATCCGCAATTCAAGGCTCGATGAACCTCGAAACGAGGTTTGGGCGCCGGCCCGATCCCCAAGTTTTTTACCGCCTGGAAGGCTGCAGGATTGGGATCACATCCGGACGCAAGTCAAGGAAGTCGACACATGCGGCCGGTTCAGCGGCAAATGAAGTCCAATCAGGCCGAGCGGTGCACGCGTGGTTAAGTGAGGCTGTGTTCTTATCATGCTCGTTCGTGAGTTCGGCAACTTCTTCACATCGCGTATCGTTCGGCGCCTGAATGACCTTGGTCGGTTTGTTCTCCAATACAGATGTTTTTCTCATGTGAACATCCTTCGATAACAGCGCGAGTTCAAAATAGAACTGGGCGCAAGACGTTTCATAGGTCAAATTGCTCTTGAGTAATTTTGCACCTTTTTACGCCTGCCCTTGCGGCACACTACAATCTAGCCCGCCGATGTCCCTCGATTCGTCCCGCAGACTGTCATGTACAAGCCGCTTTCCCATCTTTCCCTCGCCTTTCCCTTGCTGATCCTTGCCGCGTGCGCAGGTAAAGCGACGCCCACGCCGAGCTACCAAGCGGAGATGTTTTCCACCGGCGTAAGCCCGTTCGCGCACAACTACGACGCAACCAGCCAGGAAACCTGCGAAGCGTCGCGCCGCGCGTTGCTAAGCCAAGGCTACATGACGACGATGGCCCAGCCCGATACCGTCGATGCCACCAAGAATTTCCAGCCGACGCCGGACACGCACGTGGTTGTGTCGTTTCATGTGGTCTGCACGCCGGGCGAGAACGCGAGCAACACCAGCATCGCATATGTGAACGCCGTGCAGGACGGCTATACGCTCAAGAAAAGCGATACATCGGCGAGCGTGGGGTTGAGCGTGCTCGGATCGTTGTCGCTGCCAATCCGCTCGAACAGCGACTCCATGGTCAAGATTTCGAGCGAGACCGTTCCGGCGGGCAAGTTCTACGACCGGTTCTTCGGTCTCGTCGGCCATTACCTGCGCACCGTGCCGCGCAGTTCCCCCATTCCCGGCGACGATGTCACCAGCCGGCCGCTCGCGCCATCGCTGATATTGAATACGCCGGAGCTGACGCCAACGCCGATCGTCGTGCAGACGCCGGTGGTGAGTGTGCCGGCGCTGCCGGCTTCATCGCCAACGCCGGCGCCGTAAGACCGCGGCTCACTCCGGCACGTTCACCGAACCACCGCTAAAAGTGATCGCGTTGCCGCCGGGCGCGGCCGAAATCGAAGGCAGATTCGCTACCGATAACGCCA
>NZ_JBSIPA010000872.1:0-1077 GCF_053574605.1 Caballeronia sp. M23-90
AAGGGGTGACGGCGTACCTTTTGTATAATGGGTCAGCGACTTACGTTCAGTAGCAAGCTTAACTGATTAAGGCAGGCGTAGCGAAAGCGAGTCCGAATAGGGCGTTCAGTTGCTGGGCGTAGACCCGAAACCAAGTGATCTATCCATGGCCAGGTTGAAGGTGCGGTAACACGTACTGGAGGACCGAACCCACTAATGTTGAAAAATTAGGGGATGAGCTGTGGATAGGGGTGAAAGGCTAAACAAACTTGGAAATAGCTGGTTCTCTCCGAAAACTATTTAGGTAGTGCCTCGTGTATCACCTTCGGGGGTAGAGCACTGTCATGGTTGTGGGGTCCATTGCGGATTACTACGCCATAGCAAACTCCGAATACCGAAGAGTGCAATCACGGGAGACAGACATCGGGTGCTAACGTCCGGTGTCAAGAGGGAAACAACCCAGACCGCCAGCTAAGGTCCCCAAATATTGCTAAGTGGGAAACGAAGTGGGAAGGCTAAAACAGTCAGGAGGTTGGCTTAGAAGCAGCCACCCTTTAAAGAAAGCGTAATAGCTCACTGATCGAGTCGTCCTGCGCGGAAGATGTAACGGGGCTAAGCAATATACCGAAGCTGCGGATGCGAGATTTATCTCGCATGGTAGGAGAGCGTTCCGTAAGCCTGTGAAGGTGCATTGAAAAGTGTGCTGGAGGTATCGGAAGTGCGAATGCTGACATGAGTAGCGATAAAGGGGGTGAAAAGCCCCCTCGCCGTAAGCCCAAGGTTTCCTACGCAACGTTCATCGGCGTAGGGTGAGTCGGCCCCTAAGGCGAGGCAGAAATGCGTAGCTGATGGGAAGCAGGTTAATATTCCTGCACCATTGTTAAATGCGATGGGGGGACGGATCGCGGAAGGTTGTCCGGGTGTTGGAAGTCCCGGTCCTTGTATTGGAGAAGGCGCTTAGGCAAATCCGGGCGCGGAATTCAAGGGTACGAGGCCATTCACTTAGGTGAAGAAGCAATCGGAAGTGGTTCCAAGAAAAGCCTCTAAGCTTCAGTTTAACAAGACCGTACCGCAAACCGACACAGGTGGGCGAGATGA
>NZ_JBSIPA010000873.1:0-1071 GCF_053574605.1 Caballeronia sp. M23-90
TCCAGGCGGCGGCAAGGCCACCCAGCGCGACAGCCAGCGCCACCAGGCTCACCGCGCCGATGTACGCGTGCAAAGCGGGCATCTTCGGATGCGGCAACGGGTCTTGCGCGGGATAACACGACTGCGCGGCAAGCGCCTCGCAAACGCAAATCTGCACGATCCATGCGAGCGGCGCGCCGAGCAGCGCGTAGACCTGCTGCATGGCGTGGAGAAGGGGCAGTCGAGGTGCCGTCACGGCGTATCTCCTAGAGCACGTAAGGGCTGATGTACAGCGTGGTGAAGATGAAGAGCCAGACGATATCGACGAAATGCCAGTACATCCCGCCGATGGTCAGCACGGTGTGACGCCGGTCATCGAAAAAACCGAGCGCGGTCCAGGTGAGCAGCACGGCAAGCACGATCAGACCGGCCACCACGTGCAACATATGAAAGCCCGTGATGGTGAAGTAAAGCGAGCCGTACAAATGCGATGCGGGTCCATAAGGATGGTCGTGCCACTCCTTCAACTGCACGCCCACGAAGAGCGCGCCCAGCACGATCGCGATGCTCATCCAGATCACCGCAAGACGACGCCGTTCACGTTTCACTGCGTGCTCGCACAACACCACAAACACGCTGCTGGTCAGTAGCACGGCAGTATTGAAGAGCGCCGGGCCCATCTTCGGCAGGCCGTCGGGTGGCCACTTGCCGCCGCCTTGCGAGAACAGATACAGGTAACTGAAGATCAGGTAGCCGAACAACGCCGCTTCCGTGGCGATCAGCATCCACATGCCCCACCATCCGCCCGAATGCCTTCCTGACGTGCCGATGGGCAGTGGACGGTCGGCATTCACGGCGTCGTCGGTGATATCAGCCAAGTGCGCCTCCTTGCGGTTCGCGTTGCAGGAGCGCACGTTCGGGCCACATCCATGCCACGAGCGAAGCGGCGAAACCTGCCAGCATGACGAGTGCAAGCCACCAGATGTGCAGCAGCATGGCGGCGAACATCAGCGTGGAGGCGAGGCCCAGAAAGAAGGGCGCGTAGGAGTCGCCGGGCATCTTCAGGATGGCGTCGGGGCGGCCGTCGAGCGA
>NZ_JBSIPA010000874.1:0-1067 GCF_053574605.1 Caballeronia sp. M23-90
GAAACCTTGTTCTATTTGCCGTGGAATCGGCATTAACTTTGCCGTGGAATCGGCATTAACTTTGCCGTGGAATTCGTGATTTTTTTCCCGTGGAATCCTTGTTCGCGATGGCGTGGAATACGCAGCCGTGGATTGTCAAAAGGCCGAGAGAGGAAAAAATGCTTAATCACGATAAAGACTTGCCTAAGGGGTTGCAAGATAGGCAGCTTGACACGCGCAGGATTGTCCAAGTCGCCGGCCTGCTGCGGCGCGCGAGCACGCCAATGGCGCATTGGGGCTTACACCGGTCTGTGGCTTCGCGGATGGCGGCGCACAGGAGAAACAATCGCTTCGAGCTCCGCGCACTCGGGTTTAGCCTTGCGCCGTCCCGCCGCATCCAAACTAGCGCGAACGGTCTTTCGCTCCGTAGAGATCGACGCCACATCCGTAATAAGCCGCAAAATCGCACGCCGATCATCACGTGGCAGATTCCCAATTTTCGCTGCAATAGCTCTCCCGTCTTCGCCAGCGCCTCCACGGTACTTTCCAAGCAATGCGCTCAGCGGGCCGTTGAACAACTCGGCAGGCTAAACGAGGCGATAAAGCGTCGTCGCGATGATGCCGTTCTCGATCGTCAAGACCGTTTCCTTCTTCAGCCCGATCTTGTCGACACTGGAATGAGTGAAACCGGCCGCCGTCCTTTGGCTCACGACCCCCGCTCCCATCTCCCGAACGATACTTTCAGGTGCCGCGCTCTCGGCTTTCATGTCGCTCTCCCTACATCGAAAAGTCGACAAGACACGATATTTCGGCGCCACGCGTTACTCAAGAATTAACGTGCGACCTTCATTGAACGACGCGATAAATCAATTTTAATAACGAACGACATCATCTCCGGCAAAGATCGGCGGATGACGGGTTCCACGAGGAAAAACAAAAATGAAATCGACCATCCACCATCCGGCCATCGCCGCGGCAGCCTTGACTGTCTTCTTGTCAGCTTGCGGAGGTGGGGGCGGCAGTTCCTCGCCAGCTGCAGGAGCCGCGACTCCCGCCTCTGGCGCAAGCGCTCCGTTCGCACCCGGAGA
>NZ_JBSIPA010000875.1:0-1062 GCF_053574605.1 Caballeronia sp. M23-90
TCCGGCATGCCGGCGGGCGCCCGTGTGGGCAGCTCCATGGATAGCGGGCGGGTATCGAAGGCGTCGGGCATGAGTTCCATGGGGCGCGTGCTGCTCGGCGTCGCGTTGCTTTTGCATGGCGTGCTGCTGCACACCACCATCTTTCCTCAGAACGCGATGGTGTTCGGCTTCGCGTTTGCGCTCTCCGCCATGTTCTGGCTGGGTGCGGGCATCTACTGGATCGAAAGTTTCTTCTTCCCGCTCGACGGCTTGCGGCTGCTCGTATTGCCGCTCGCGTGCGTCGCGTCGGTGATGCCGCTGTTCTTCGGCGGCGTGCGCGTGTTGCCGTATTCGGCCGCGCCCATGTTCAAGCTGCACTTCCTGATCGCCAATATTGCGTATGGATTGTTTGCCATCGCGGCGCTCCACGCCATCCTCATGTTGATGGTCGAAAGGCGATTGCAGAACATGCGCGGTACGGCGACGCGGCATACATCGAATAGCTGGGTATCGAGCTGGCTCGATACCTTGCCGCCGTTGCTCACGCTCGAAAAATTATTGTTTCGCCTGATTTCGGCAGGGTTCGTGCTGTTGACGCTCACGCTGATCTCGGGCGTCGCGTTCAACGAACAACTCGTCGACAAGGCGTTCAGGCTCGATCACAAGACGGTGTTCGCGATTCTGTCGTGGTTGATGTTCGGCGCTTTGCTGACCGCCCGCCGCGTCTCCGGTTGGCGTGGCCGCGCTGCGTTGCGCTGGGTGCTCGCGTCGTTCGTGGCGCTGCTGCTTGCCTATGTGGGCAGCCGCTTTGTGTTCGAAGTGCTGCTGCATCGCGCGGTCGTCTGACGCGTTCGCCCCGGCTTCGCGTCTATTGCTTCTTCTGCTTCGTCTATTACTAAGCTCATGCGCCAAATCATCCTTCTCATATTTGTGTTCTTCGCGAGCCAGTGGCTTTTCAAAAAGCTCAAGCGCGCCCAGGCTGCCGCCAATCACTTGCGCGACAATGTACGGAGCCAGATCGCGAACCGGAAAGCGGCCGGCGACGGTCAAGCCAACGCTTACGGCCGGGTTCAGGTGGCAACA
>NZ_JBSIPA010000876.1:0-1045 GCF_053574605.1 Caballeronia sp. M23-90
TGCCTGCTCTTGCCGCGCGGCGTCGGCAGCTCCGTCTCCCGTGTGAAGCGGGGCCGCGTAGCAGGACACGGAGACCAGCGCCATGGATAACACCGTCGAGGTTTTCATCGCCCAACCCTCCTGACAACAAAACGAATCAGATCAAGGCAGTACAAGATTATCAGCGATGACTCGAGCAAGGGTTATGCCAATCAGTGGCCGCCACTCTTTAGCGAATCGACTGACGATTTCACATGTAGCGCAAAGCCAGCCGAGGCCGGACGCGGCAAGAAGTTCTTCGCGTGATTTCTAGATGCAGCGCGTCTTTTCCTGGCCGCCGTGGACGCCACGTTTTTGCACGCTGCGCGCAAATTCAACGCGGGTTTGTCCTGACCTAGCGCGAGGCCGGATTGAGGCGGAAGTAAGCATCGAGCAGCGACGTCTTGTACACCACGCCCAGCAGGACCGGCCGCGCCGCGCAGTCGATGACCGGCAGCCGCTCGCCCTGGAATGCCATGAAGTGCTGCAATGCTTCGCCAAGCGACATGTTGGGCGTCAGCACATCGAAATGCGGTTGCAGATAATCCGCAGCCGATTTGACTGCGGTATCGCGTTCGTCGAGCAGGTCGGACGTGATGTCCTTCAGCGCGACTACGCCGCGAAACAAACCGTCTGTATCGACGACGTACAGGTATTTCACCGGATACTCGAGGAACACGCGCGTCATGGCCTTCACGTCGGCATCAGGTTGCACGATCGTGTCAGCGGGCTTGACGAGTTCGCGCATCTGCGTGGCGGCGAGGCGCACGCGTTCCTTTTCATCGCGATTGCGGCGCAAGGTGACTTCGTACATCGATGTCTGCGCCGAGGCCCGCGCGATAAAAAATGCCACTACGCACGAGAGCATCAGCGGCAGCATGACCTGATAGCTCAGCGTCATCTCGAAGATCATCAGGATGGCCATCAGCGGCGCGTGCGTGGCGGCGGCGCAGACATCGATGTACGAAGTCACCTTGCGCCGCAATCGCGATGAAAAGGAACGCGTGCGCCTCGCCGCCACGCAGAA
>NZ_JBSIPA010000088.1:0-18488 GCF_053574605.1 Caballeronia sp. M23-90
TTGACCCCGGCTATCGCGTTACCCAGGCGCCGCTCGGCGCGCTCGCTGCCGGTGACATCCGCTGCGAGCAGTTGCAGATTGCCGGAGATGACCTGCAGCAAGTTGTTGAAGTCGTGCGCCACGCCGCCCGTCAGCTTGCCGATGGTTTCCATTTTCTGCGCTTGCTGGAGCGCCAGTTCGGTGCGTTTCAGCGCTTCTGCTGCTTCGCGATCCGCGGTGATATCGCGACCGACTGCATGAATGAAATGCTCGTCCGGCACCGCCGTCCACGAAAGTGTGACGTATGAACCATCGCGCCGCTGGTATCGATTGATGAACTTGAATGTGCGCACGCCCTCGGCGAGCTCGCCCACTTCGCTGAGCGTGCGGGCGCGGTCTTCCGGATGCACGAAGTCGAGAAACGAGCGGCCGAGCAAGGCCTTTTCGTCCCAGCCGAGAAGCTGCTTCCACGCAGGATTCACCGACACGATGTTCGCCTCGAAATCCGCAACCAGCATGATGTCCGTTGAAAGGCGCCACATCCGGTCGCGATCCGCGATGCTCTCGGCGACCTGCTGCTCGAGCGATTTGTTCAGACGCTCGAGTGCGCGCGATGCCGATTTCTGGTCTTCGATATCCGTGTTGGTTCCGACCCAGCGCGCGATGTAGCCGGCGTTGTCGTGAATGGGAAGCGCGCGGGCTAGATGCCAGCGGTACACACCATCGGCCTGGCGAATCCGGAACTCGCGCTCGTAGGTCGTGCCCGACGCCACTGCCTCGCGCCAGTACGCAACAGCCGACTCGACGTCATCCGGATGCACGATCCTGCCCCACGCCCCGCCGTCCAGATCGCCGTGCTTCTCGCCGCTGTACTCATAGACACGGTCGTTGAACCACTCGAGTTCGCCGTCGCTGCGGGCAGCCCAGACCTGGTTCGGCATGGCCTGCGCAAAGGTACGGAATTTCTCTTCGCTTTCATGAACCGCGCGTTCCGCGATCATCCGGTCCGTGACATCGGTTCCCTGAATGAAGATACCGATCACTTCGCCCGCTTCGTTGCGAACCGGCTGATAGACGAAGTCGACATAGCGCTGTTCGGCAGGCGCCCCGGGCAGCCGGTTCAGCACGATGGCTTGCGCGCTGCCGGATACCGGCGTGCCGGAGGCGTACACGCGGTCCATGATCTGCACAAAGCCCTGCTTCTCGAGTTCTGGCAACCCTTCCTGCACCGTCTTGCCGATGACGATGCGGTCGCCGACCAACTGGGTGAAAGCCGCGTTCGTCAACTCGAAGACGTGCTCGGGACCGGTCAGCATCGCCATGAAGCCGGGCGCCTGCTGAAACATCCGGCGCAAACGTTCGCGCTCGCCGCTCAGCCAGCGCTCCGCACGCACCTTCGCGGTCGTCTCCACCACGATCGCAATGACGCCGACAGGGACGCCGTTTTCACCGAGGATGGGCGAGTAGTCGAGGTTCATCCACACCTGTTCGCCACGGCCATGCCGGTGCAGCGTGAGTTCCTGGTCCTCGTAACGCAGCGTCCGGCCGGACAGTCCGACCTTCATGACGTTGTCGTTGAAATCGGCGATCTCCGACCAGCCTTCGCGCACGTTCGATCCCAGCAATTGCGGGTGCCGGCCGCCGGCGAACACGGAGTAAGCGTCGTTATAGAGCATGACGCCTTCCTCGCCCCACAAGGTCACGATGGGAACGGGCGACTGCAGGATCAGCGAGATCGTGTTCGTGAGCGTCGTCGACCAGCCGCCGATCGGACCCAGTGGCGTGCCCGACCAGTCCTTCGAAGCAATGATTTTTGCGACCTCCCCGCCTCCGGCGAGAAAGGCGTGACTGGGGCTGGCGGTCGGTTGTCTGTCGTTCATGAGGCAACGTATTTAATAACGGACGCGGAAAAACTCGCGGTTCGGATGACCAAGAATCGAAAGATCTGAAAGCTCTGTTTATTGGACGTTATTTTACCTTTGTCATCGCGGCAAAATCGAATTTCCGGTAGCAGTAAAAATGCCCGGTTACTTGTCTGCGCTTGCTGTCTGTCACTCGGTAGGGGTCTGCGTGTGCGTCTTACGCGGTTGTTTAACGCGATCCGCGCATGTTCGCGCAGCTAAGGAGCGTCTGAATAGCTGCAGGCGTCCATAAACCCCGGATTTTGAACGTCGCGTCCATATCCGCCCCTTACAGGGCATGCCTTGCGCGCCTCACCGCGATGTAACCGCTGGAAAGCATCACGAGCATGAAAGCTTTCGGACTGGCGATTGCTGGGTCCCACCTGTTAGCAGATCCCGACGCGAACGCCGTCAAACCACAATCCCGTTTGAAATCAAAGCCCACGCAATGAAGAAGCCGAAACTCGTTTTATCGATGAACCAGCTCAAGAGCAGGTCACCGGGCGGCGCCATGAGCGCCGAGGATTTTGCGATCTATGCGTCATATCAGATCAATGCGGGTGGTTTGTTCGTTGGAACACTGAAGGTCGTCCGGAAAACCGATGGCCGCATGCTGTTTCCGTTCCAGGGCGCGCCGGTCCTTGGGCCCTATCCGTCCCGCCAGGAGGCCAGGGAAGCGGCCGCGGACCATGGTGAGTTGATCGTCAAGAGCGATATCGCCAACCCGGAATCCTGAAACCGTCGGCGAAAAAACGCCGGGTGAATCCGGCGAATTTCATTCACTACGCGATCGTCTGCGTCGCGACCTCGTCGACGGCCTGCTTCACGATACCCACGATCTCATCGACATCCGCCTGCGTAGTGATCAACGGCGGCGCAAATCCGAGGATGTCACCGTGCGGCATCGCGCGTGCGATCACCCCGCGCTTCAAGGCCGCCGCCGACACTTTCACGCCGACTTTCAGTGCGGCTTCGAAAGGCGTACGGCCATCTTTATCGGCCATGAATTCGAGCGCCGCCAGCATGCCGGTATTGCGCACCTCGCCCACCAGCGGATGCTGGTCGAACGCCGCATGTAATTGAGCGCCGAGATAAGCACCGACGTCTGCAGCATTCTTCGTGAGATTTTCGCGCTCCAGGATGTTCAGGTTGGCGATGGCCGCCGCTGCGCAGATGGGATGGCCGGAATAGGTCCAGCCGTGACCCATTGGACCGTGTTCCTGGGAGCCCTTCTCGATGACATCCCACACACGTTCACCCACGACCACACCCGAGAGCGGCGCATAAGCGCTCGTCAGGCCCTTCGCGATGGTAATCAAATCCGGTTGCATGCCGTAGTGCTGCGCGCCCATCTTTGAGCCGATCCGGCCGAAGCCGCATACCACTTCGTCGGAGATCAGCAGGATGTCGTGTTTCTTCAGTACTTGCTGGATCGCGGCCCAATAGCCTTCCGGCGGCGCAATGATGCCCCCCGTCCCCATGACCGGCTCGCCGATGAACGCCGCGATGGTATCGGCGCCTTCACGCGCGATCAGCTTTTCGAGCTCGTCGACACAATATGAAACGAACTGTGCTTCGCTCATGCCGGCAGGCGCCTTGCGATACCAGTGCGGGCACACGGTATGTTTCACACGATCGACCGGCAGGTCGAAGTGCTGATGAAAGCTTGGCAAACCGGTGAGGCTTCCGGTGACGATGCCCGATCCGTGGTAGCCGCGTTCGCGCGAGATGATCTTCTTTTTGTTCGGATACCCAAGTATGTTGTTGTAGTACCAGACAATCTTGATCTGTGTCTCGTTCGCGTCCGAACCGGACATGCCGTAATAGACCTTTTTCATGCCTGGCGGCGACCAGTCGATGATGCGCGACGACAGCTCGATGATCGTGTCGGTCGAGTGGCCTACGTATGTGTGATAGTAGGCGAGTTTTTTTGCTTGTTCGTAGATGGCGTCGGCGATCTCTGTGCGGCCGTAGCCTACGTTGACGCAGTACAGGCCTGCGAAGGCGTCGATGTAGCTCTTTCCTTCGTGGTCCTCGATGCGGATACCGCTCGCGCTTTTGATGATCTTGCCGGGAAGCGCGCCTGTGGCGTGATCGTGGGCGTGGGTGGAGGGGTGCATGAAGTGTGCACGGTCTTCGGCGAATTGTTGTTCCAATTGTTGCGGCATTGGATAATCCTTTTCTGTTGATTTGGTTGTGAGTTGGGAATTTGAGTCTGGTTGTTTCGGTTGTTGCGAGGTTGCTGCTTTCCGGGCCCTCGCGCCCTAAAGAGCAACAACCCGGCGCACCCATAACCTAGAACCCATTGACCGAGACCCTCGCAAAGTCAACCCTCTGCGACGCTCCTGAATGCAATGAACTGCAATCATTGTCACCGCCTCCGCAATATGACTTTTTTGACTGCGCGACTTACGCCTGGTGTTTTTTCTGTTCTTCAGCAAGTTGCGACGAGTTTTTCCTGAACATCGAACAGGCGTCGCCGCAGGCGTTCTTCGACGCAAGGCAAAACAAACGAACCCACCAGTTCCTGCGCGCAGTCAGAGCCGACGTGACGGCCGCAGCGCGCCGACGCAAATAAAAATATAATCGCCACGACCGGTATGGCTTCCTCGTGGGCGCCGACGCGTTCAACCTTGAACCCGAGGCAAGCCGATGGCCAACGCAAACGCTCCACCCGCCGCCGGCAACATGGCCGTGCTCATTGTCGCGATCCTGGGGTCGAGCATGGCGTTCATCGATGGAACGATCGTGAACGTCGCGCTGCCCGCGTTACAGAGCGGCCTGCATGCAAGCTCGAGCAATCTCCAATGGGTTGTCGAGGCGTATGCGCTGTCCTTGTCGTCCCTGCTGCTCGTCGGCGGCTCCATGGGCGATATTTACGGCCGAAGAAAAATCTTCCTGCTGGGCGTGTTGTTGTTCGCCGCCGGCTCCGCATGGTGTGGATTCGTCTCGACTGTCAATGCGTTGATACTCGCGCGGGGCGTACAGGGCATTGGCGCCGCGTTCCTCGTTCCCGGAAGTCTCTCGCTTATCAGCGCCGCCTATCCCGCCGAGCAACGCGGGCGTGCGATCGGAACGTGGTCGGGCTTCACGGCCATTACAGCATCCATAGGTCCCGTTCTCGGCGGCTGGCTCGTCGAACATATCTCCTGGCGCGCGGTGTTTTTCATCAACGTGCCGCTCGCGGCGCTCGTCATATGGATGACGATCCGGCACGTGCGCGAAAGCCGCAACATGCTCATTTCCAGCGCGCTCGACTGGCCCGGCGCACTGCTCGCATGCGCAGGTCTGGGCGGCGTCACCTATGCGTTGATCGAAGGCGTGAACGGCGGAAAGAGCGTGGCTATCGCCGCCCTGGCGGGCGTTGCTGCATTGGCGGGATTTGTTATGGTCGAAGCGCGTTCCTCATCGCCGATGGTGCCGCTGACGCTGTTCAAGTCACGAACATTCAGCGGCGCGAACCTGATCACGCTTTTCCTGTATGCGGGCCTGGGCGGCGTTCTCTATTTTCTTCCGCTCAATCTGATCCAGGTACAGCATTATTCGGCAACACAAGCTGGAGCGGCGCTATTGCCGCTGATCCTCATCATCTTCCTGCTTTCGCGCTGGTCGGGGGGATTGATTGCACGGTACGGATCTAAAGGCCCCTTGACGATTGGGTCACTTATCGTGGCACTCGGATTCGGGTCGCTTGCATGGCCTGGAATAGGTGGATCGTATTGGGCTACTTTTTTTGCGCCTCTCGTCATTCTCGGATTAGGGATGGCTATTTGCGTTGCGCCGCTGACCACGTCGGTCATGAACGCAGCGCCGGAAAATCAATCCGGCGTGGCATCCGGCGTGAACAATGCGGTATCGCGTGTTGCCGGTTTGATCGCGGTTGCGCTGTTTGGTTTGATCCTCTCAGCGACCTTCAACCATTCCCTGGATTCACGCCTTGGACCATTAGGGCTTTCGCAAGCAGAGCGTCATCAAGTCGATGAACAACGTCCCTTGCTTGCCGCGGCGACCAGTTCGAACGCCCGGATCATACGGGCAGTCGATGAGTCGTTCGTGGCGGGATATCGGGTGGTCGTGAGTCTTGCAGCCATTCTTGCCTTAGCAAGCGCCGTCGGCGCCGTGTTATTCCTTGAGGCGCCACTTACGGGGAAACGCGCCAAGACTTGATAATCTGGCTTAAGTCGACTCAGCAAAGAAACCCAGATATTGAAACGACTCGCCATTTTGCTTGGTGCAAAACACGCTTGACGCTCCAATAGACGTCAGCGTCTCCACCGTCTCCCGACGGTTCGATGCCACTTTCCAATCGGGCACGAAGACAGTTGCATCACCCGTCTTCCGCGCAAGCTTCAACGCAGCAATCGACTGCTCGCGCGGCGGCGAATAGATCGTCAATCCTTCGTTGGCGAGTGCTGCCGTATCGATTCCCAGATGTGCGCAGGCAAGCGCCTTGGTGCCGGTATCGCCGGCATCGGCCGTGCGCGATTTGTCGATCAGGGCCGCAGTCTGCACATCCACTATCCTGTGCGCGCGCATCAGAAGGGGCTTGTCTGGCGCCCACGCTTCGGGCGGACACGCCTTCTGTTGCGGGTTCAGTTCGATAAACGGATTCACCTCGGCCGGATAAATACGGCAGACGTTCGGCCGTTCTTCGTACACGCCGCAACTCAGATTCGGCAGCAAATGCGGGCATGCGCCTTCGAATGCGGCCGCGATGACGACCACAATGCGAACTGGCAATGCGCCGCTCGATGCCGCAAACGACCTGCGGCGTTTGTGTTGCGCGAGCAAATTGTCCTCGGCCGGTTCGTCGGGCCAAGGAACTGCTTCGCACAGGAACTGGACGTCATCACCGCGTTCAAGCCAGACCAGTGCTTCGCTGACACTTAGCGGCAGCTTGAGGTCATGACAGCATTTGCCGCACATGGTGCATTCGAAGTTTAAATCCATGTTTGCGCTCTGCTTTCGGAAGGCATCTGTAAAAGGATTGTCAGGCTGCCCCGTGTCCGGTTCTACGGGCGCACTCGCTAGTTCGACCAAGTGCGCTCAACGGTTACAGCAACGCGAAAATTTTCGTGCGAGCCGATTCTATTCTTTTCAAGGAGCTTTGCACGGACAGCAATTGCGCGGCGCATCAGCGCGATGCCAGGTAAATATGCCGCCGCTGTAACCAGCTTCACGGACACGACGAACTAAGGTCAGATCCACCACAGATGCAAATCCAACTGACCAGATAAGGAGGGGTACACGTGTTCAAGAAACTCACAATGGCGACCGGTGTTGTGACACTCGTCGCTGCCTGCGGCGGCGGCAATGATTCCGCGCCTGCCGTATCGCAGCTTTTCGCACAGACGAACGATTCCACGAATGCGGTCGTGCATTTCATCCGCAACGCCGATGGCACATTGACGAAACAACCCGCCGTGCTCACCGGAGGCAAAGGAACGAACGGCGTCAACTATTTCATGGGGAACATCGTGGCGCCCGATGCGTTGACGAGTAACCATAGCGTCATCACCAGCACTGACGGCTCGCAGCTTTTCGTTGCCAACGCCGGCGACAATACCGTGAGCACATTTTCCATCGACAAGACGTCGGGCACGCTCACGCTTCTCGCAGTGTCGCCGACAGGCGGCACCCGACCGACGTCCCTCGCCTTTGCAAACAATGTGCTTTACGTCACGCATCAGCAAGGCGTGAATGAGCTGGGCGCATATCGCGTTGGGTCGGATGGCAAACTGACATCGATTGGAACCTACCCCGTCGTCCAGCAAGACGCCCTTCCAACCGAAGTCAGCGTCAGCCCCGACGGCAAGTTTGTTATTGTGAACGGCTTTCTGAAAACACTGACGCCAGTACAGCCCGCCAATGCGTTGCTGGCTTACCCCATCAACGCCGACGGAACACTGGGACAAGTGGTGAGTTCAACCTCGGTAGGTGTAGGGCCGTTCGGAGGAGTCTTTGGTCAAGGCGCTCAGGCAGGCGTGTACGCCACGAGCGACGCCGCGGGCGGCACGGCCAGTTCGTACTCATTCGCGAGCAGCGGCAGCTTTACTCCGCTAAGCGGGCCTGTCGCGGTGACAGGGCGGGCAGCGCCTTGCTGGATTGCAATAACGCCTGACAACAAGTTCGTCTACGTAAGCAGTGGCAGCGGAGCGATCTCGTTGTTCTCGCTCGACGGCAATGGCAAGCTCTCATTGGCCAATGCATCGGCTGCGAGCGAACCGCCGGTGTTATCGACTACATCCGGCTTCGCGAACGATTCGTGGGTCAGTCCGGACGGCAAGTTCCTTTATCAGGACTACGCCGGCGACGACAAGATCGTTGCGTATTCGATCGACGTGAACGGGACGCTCACCAAGCTTGGTGAGCAACCGGCGAACACCCAATCGAAGATAAGTTTGCAGGGCCTGACTGGCACCTGAGTCATCCCTTGGCATGGCGGCACGATTCAGGCCGCCATGCAATTGGCGATCAACGCTGCGCAATGCTTGCGTCTGCGGCGGGAGCGTCACCCCAGCCACCGCCCAACGCCCGTATCAGGTTCACCGTCGCTACCGCCTGCACGCCGGAGAGCTGCACCGCAGCACGTTGAGATTGCAACGCAGTACGTTCGGCATCGATCACATCGAGGTAATTCACTGCGCCCTCCTTGTATTGCGTCCTCGATAAACTCGCAGCCCGGTTCGACGCACTCACCGCCTCCGCTTCCGTTCGCGTCTGATCTTCCAGAATCCGCAAGTCGGAGAGGTTGTCTTCGACTTCCTGGAACGCAACCAGTACGTGCTGCCGATAATTCGCCGCGTCTTCCTCGAATACGGCGCGCGCGTTCGCGAGGTTGCCCTTGCGGCGCCCACCATCGAAGAGCGGTACAGTAAGCGCCGTTCCGACCAGCGGCCCTAAAAGAAACGCTCGGCTCGACCACTTGAAGAGATCGCCCAGCGTGGCCGACTCCACGCCTGCCGCGCCAGTCAGTGTCAGCGATGGGAAATATGCCGACTTCGCCACGCCTATCCGCGCATTCGCTGCTGCCATCGCGCGTTCCGCCGCTGCAATGTCAGGCCTGCGTTCCAGCAATGAGGACGGCAAGCCAGGAGGCACACGAATCTGCACCGGCACGAGGGGATTCGCCGCCATCGAGAACTGCGCCGGCGCTTTGCCGAGCAGGACCGCCAGGCTATGCTCCGACGACGCACGCAAGCGCTGGGCAGTCATGGCATCGGAACGGGCTGTTGCAAGTTCGGACTTCGCGCGGGCCACATCGAGTTCGCTGATATCGCCCTCATTGAAGCGATGCTGCACCAACGCCAGCGTCTGTTCGCGCAGCGAAACTGTGCGCGTGTAGACATCGAGTTCGGAATCCAACTCGCGCAAGTTGAAGTAGTTCTGAGCCACGTCTGCTTGCATAGCAAGTTGCACGGATCTCAGCAAGCCCTCGCTTTGCTGCGAGTCCGCACTTGCAGCCTTGACCGAATCCGATACACGCCCGAAGAGATCCACTTCATAAGACGCAGTCGCTTGCGCGCGCCACAAGGTCTGGGACGGCACGTCGATACCATCAGGTTGCAGCAACGACGCCGGCGTGACTTTCTCGCGCGTCGGACCGAAGCCTGCATCTATGGTCGGGAACAAGCCGGCACGCGCCGTTTGCTGGATGGCGCGCGACTCCCTGACTCGCGCCACCGCCGCCTTGAGGTTCTGGTTGGCATCGAACGCCTGCTGCTCCAGGTCGTTCAGCGTGGCGTCATCGAAGATGCTCCACCATTGGCCGCGTGCAACCTGATCGGACGGCTGCGCCGTCTTCCATGTTCCAGACTGGGCGGGACTCAAGGGCGTTTCCTTGAATGCCTCCGGCGCATTCACATCCGGCTTTTCATAAACGGGGGCAAGCGAGCAGCCGGCGAAAATCATCAGGGACGCCAGCAAGCCCGAGAGCGTCATGGTTCCAGTCGTCATTTCTCAGGCCTCCACTGAAGCGTCGATACCGCGCATATGCGGATGCTTGCCATGCTTGTCCACCACGTGTTCGTTGCCCGCGAGCTTGCGCAGCACGACGTAGAACACGGGCGTGAGCAAGAGCCCGAACAGCGTGACGCCAAGCATGCCGAAGAACACGGCGATACCCATCGCGCGGCGCATCTCGGAGCCTGCGCCTGAAGAAGTCACCAGCGGCACCACGCCCATGATGAAAGCAATCGATGTCATCAGGATTGGCCTGAGCCGCAAACGGCTCGCCTCGATGGCCGCTTCAATGATGGTTCGCCCCTGCATTTCGAGCTCCCTTGCGAACTCCACGATCAGAATCGCATTTTTCGCCGACAAGCCCACCAGCACCATCAGGCCGATCTGCGTGAAGATGTTGTTGTCGCCATGCGTCAGCCAGACCCCGAGCAACGCGGAGAAAATGCTCATCGGTACGATCAGGATCACCGCGAGCGGCAAGGTCAGGCTCTCATACAGCGCGGCGAGCACGAGGTACACGAGCAGCACGCTGATCGGGAACACCACCAGCGCCGCGTTGCCGGCCAGCTCCTGCTGATACGTCAGGTCGGTCCATTCGAACTTGAAACCGCGCGGCAAGGTTTCGGCGGCGATACGCGCCACGGCCGCCTGGGCCTGACCCGATGAATAACCTGGTGCAGGACCACCGTTGATATCGGCCGCGGTGTAGCCGTTGTAGCGCACGACCATGTCCGGACCGAATGTCGGCGTCACCTTCACGAGCGATGACAGCGGCACCATCTCGCCGTTTGCGTTGCGCGTCTTGAGCAAGCCGATATCTTCAGCGCTGGAACGGAACGGCGCGTCTGCTTGCACCCGCACCTGGTAAACACGGCCGAACTTGTTGAAGTCGTTCACGTAGAACGAACCGAGGTAGACCTGCATCGTGCTGAATACATCGGTAACCGATACACCCAGTTGCTTCGCCTTCACGCGATCCAGATCCACATTGAGTTGCGGCACGTTGATCTGATAGCTCGAGAACGAAGGCCCGAGTTCAGGCGTTTGCGCCGCACGTTTGATGAACGCCTGAGTTGCGTCGTTCAAGGCGGAATAGCCCAATGCCTGATGATCCTCGATCTGCAACTTGAAGCCGCCCAAGGTGCCGAGCCCGAGCACGGGAGGCGGTGGAAACACCGCAATGAACGCACCCTTGATGGTCGAGAAGCGCTTGTTGAGTTCGGCAGCAACATTGGCGGCCGTGATCGAACTGGACTTGCGTTCGTCGAACGGCGTCAGGCCAAAGAAAATAACGGCCGCGCTCGACGAGTTGGTGAAGCCGTTGATCGACAAGCCGGGGAATTGCACGGCCGAGATTGCACCCGGCACGTTCTTGCTGATCTCACCCATCTCACGCACGACCTCTTCCGTGCGATCGAGCGATGCCCCGTTAGGCAACTGGACGATACCCACCAGATATTGCTTGTCCTGCGCGGGTACGAACCCTCCGGGGACGATCTTGCCCATGAGCACCGCGCCGCCGAGCAACACCACATAGATGCCGAGAATCAGCGCCTTGCGATTCACAATGGTCGACACGCCCTTGCTATAGCTTTCCGAACCGCGATGAAACACCTTGTTGAAGAGGCGGAAGAAACCGCCGAACACACGGTCCATGCCGCGCGTGAGCCAATCCTTCGGTTGGTCGTGGCCTTTGAGCAAGAGTGCCGCGAGCGCCGGTGATAACGTCAGCGAGTTGAACGCCGAGATCACCGTGGAGATGGCGATGGTCATCGCGAACTGTTTGTAGAACTGACCCGTCAGGCCCGACATGAAAGCCAACGGCACAAACACCGCGACGAGCGTCAACGCAATCGCGATGATCGGCCCGCTCACCTCCTGCATTGCCTGATACGTGGCGTCACGCGCTGATAACCCGGAAGAGATGTTGCGCTCGACGTTTTCGACGACCACGATCGCATCGTCCACCACAATGCCGATGGCAAGCACCATTCCGAACAGCGATAACGCGTTGATGGAGAACCCGAACGCAAGCAGCAAGGAGAAAGTCCCGACAATCGAAACCGGAACCGCAAGCAAAGGAATGATCGACGCACGCCATGTCTGCAGGAACACGATCACCACCAATACAACCAGTGAGATGGCTTCCAGAAGCGTATGAATTACAGCATCGATACTGGACCGCACGAACTGCGTCGGGTCATAGACGATGTCGTACTTCACGCCCGGCGGCATATCGACCTGCAATTCCTTCATCGTCTTGCGGACCTCGTCAGAAATCTGCAGCGAATTCGCCCCCGGTTGCTGGAAGATCGTCAACGCGACCGCGGACTTGTTGTTGAGCAGCGAACGGCGCGCATAGTCCGATGCTGCGAGCTCCACGCGCGCAACATCGTGCAGGTGCGTGACAGCGCCATCGGGCGATGTCTTCAGCACGATGTCGCGGAACTCCGCTTCGGTCTGCAAGCGCCCTTGCGTATTGACGTTCAATTGCAGCGGAACACCGGGCAAAGTCGGCGACGACCCGATCACGCCTGCCGCGACCTGCACGTTCTGCTCACGGATGGCGTTGACCACGTCGGTAGCGGTCATGTTGCGTTGCGCGACCTTCAGCGGGTCGAGCCATACGCGCATGGAATAGTCGCCGGCACCCCACAGGTCGACCTGTCCCACGCCCTGGATTCGCTCGAGCCGGTCCTTGACGTTGATCAGCGCATAGTTGCGAAGATAGGTTCCTTCATAACGATCGTTCGGCGAGATCAAATGCACGACCATGGTGAGGGTGGGCGACGACTTGATCGTCGTCACGCCGAGACGGGTCACGTCTTCAGGCAACCGCGGAAGCGCTTGCGATACCCGGTTCTGCACGAGTTGCTGCGCCTTGTCCGGGTCCACGCCGAGCTTGAACGTGACCGTCAGCGTCAGCTTGCCGTCGCTGTTCGCCTGCGACTGCATGTACAGCATGTCCTCGACGCCATTGATCTGCTCCTCGAGCGGAGACGCAACCGTCTCCGCGATCACTTTCGGATTGGCGCCCGGATATTGCGCATTCACGATCACCGACGGGGGCACGACCTCCGGATATTCCGAGATCGGCAAGTTGAACATGGCGATCACCCCGGCAAGCAGGATGATCATCGACAACACGCCCGCAAAGATCGGACGGTCGATAAAAAACTTGGAGATGTTCATGACGGTATCTTTATTTGCGTTGGAAACACGTCCTAAGAAGCGTTCCTGGGCGTGGGCGACGCGCTCGACATGGCTACGGCGTTTGGCTTGATCACGTCATTGGGACGTACGCGCTGCAAGCCGTTGACCACGATCCGATCACCCGGCTGAAGACCCTTGACGATCACGCGCAGCCCTTCGCTCTGCGTGCCAAGCGTGACCTCGCGGTATTGCGCGCGGTTGTCGTGATCGACGATCATCACGAACTTCTTGTCCTGATCCGTTCCGATGGCCGCGTCGTCGACCAGCACTGCCGCGTGCGGTGCGCCGCCGCCCACCTTCACACGCGCGTAGAGTCCGGGAAGCAAGGCGCCATCGGCATTGTCGAATCGTGCGCGCACGCGGATCGTTCCCGAGCCTGTATCCAGGCGGTTATCGACCGAATCCACCTTGCCGTCGCGCGAGTAGCCGTCTTCGTTGGCAAGGCCAAGGGACACCGGGACGCTCGCGCGCGAGTCGTGGCTGAGATAACGCAGATATGTTTGCTCGTCGACGTCGAAGGATGCATAGATCGGCGAAACCGAGACCAGCGTCGTCAGCAAAGGTGCACCCGATCCAGTCGAAACGATGTTGCCCACCGTCATCTCGGCACGCGATACCCGACCCGAGACAGGCGCCACGATGTTCGTGTATCCGAGATTGATCCGCGCCGTTTCAAGCGCCGCTTGTGCACCCTTCAGATTTGCCTGCGCCTCGCGTGCGGCGTTTTGCGCCTGATCGTAATCGCGCTTGGCGATGGCGTTATCGGCGAGCAAACGATCTGCGCGGGCCGCATCCGTGGAGGTGTAGCCGTTGCGCGCCTGAGCCGCAGCCAGTTGCGCCGACGCACGATCCACTTCCGCCACATAAGGACGCGGATCGATCGTGAACAGCGGATCGCCCTTCCTGACTAAAGCGCCGTCCTTGAAATGCACCGCTACAATGGTCCCGGGAACGAGGGGTCGGATCTCGACCTTATCGATAGCCTCGAGGCGTCCGGAATAGCTTTGGTAATCCGTTATGGATTTGGCGACCACCGCGGCGACATCGACTTCCGTGGGCGGCGCTGCGCTTGCTGCGGCAACCGCGGCGCTGACAGGCGAATCGCCGTGACCATGGAATGCGGCCAGCGCGCCGGCGCCAACAAGAACGACGGTTGCGCCAAGCACTGCATATTTGCGCTTTCGCGGTTGGGACATTTGCGTGAACATTTTTTGCTCCGATTTGAATCGCTAAGAAGGCTCAGCGTCTCTGCGCTTTTGCAGGCAGCCGCTTTTTAAAGAAGCTCACGACATCAGCGAGCGCCGCTGGATGCGTTCCCAGTTCGTGGTGAGATGCATTGCCGTGCCGCATGACCTCGGTAGGCACCCCTGCCGCGATGAGTTCGCTTGCATATTTTTCGGCTTCAACATGCAACAGGTCGTGCTGAGCGCTCGCAATCAGCGCGGGCGGCAAGCCTGCAAGCCTGCGCGATTCAATTGGCGCTGCATACGGATGCAACCATTGCGATGCATTGGGCAAGTACGCGCGATAACACTGAGCGCATTCACTCGCACCCAGATCGGGATCGACGATTTCTTTTTCGTCGGCCATGCGTGTCATGCTTGGATCGAGCAAAGGCGCAAGCAGCGCTTGAGCGGCGAAAACAAATTCACCGCGATCGCGGGCGACAGCCGCAAGACATGTCGCCAGATTGCCGCCGGCATCGTGGCCCGCAACACCAATGCGCTTTGCATCCGCTCCTTGCGCACGAGCATTTGCGACCACCCATTGCGTGGCGCGATAACCATCTTCGAGAGCCGCAGGAAATGGAAAGGCGGGCGACAACGAATAACCGACCGAGACCACCCACGCCGGCGTCTCGCGTGCAATAGCGCTAGCAGCAGCGTCCGCCATGTCCAGCGACCCGCGCACAAAACCGCCTCCGTGAAAATAGATGACGATCGGCAAGAGCGCTCCTTTTGACGCGGGGTGATAGCTGCGCAAGCGAATGAGCTGCGCGTGACCGGTAATGGAAACCTCTTCGATGCTAAGCGTCGAATCCCTCGTCGATTGCATGTTTCGTGTGACGTGTAAGCGTCATTCCGCCAAAGTTGCGATGTGGCGGATTGTGGACTTCAGCGCAATTCTGATAAATGGTTATAATCCAGAACACAATTCGCTCGCCTGGAACAATCGGGACTCCATCAAGTCCGGCGCGATCGAACCTGCCCATTTCTGCTTGAAAAAGTGAGACAACATGGACCGGCTACAGGCAATGCAGGTGTTCACGAAGATCGTGGAGATGAACAGTTTTTCGCGCGCCGCAGACTCGCTAAATCTCCCCCACGCGTCCACCACGACCATCATCAAGAATCTCGAAGCGCATTTGCGGGTGCGCCTGATGCAACGCACGACACGGCGCCTGAACCTCACGCCCGAAGGCGCGGAATACTACGAACGCTGCATACACATCCTCGCCGAGATAGACGAGACGGAAGACGCGTTATCGAATACGGGAAAAGGGCCACGCGGCAAGCTGCGTATCGACATGCCCGGCTCCGTCGGGCGGCTGGTCGTGATGCCGCGGCTGCCCGAATTTCGCGAGCGTTATCCGGACATCGAATTGATGGTCGGTTTCGGCGATAAACCCGTGGACCTCGTGCAGGAAGGTGTCGACTGTGCAATTCGAGTCGGAGAGCTGGAGGATTCGAGCCTTGTGGCGAGACGTCTTGGTGTGCTTCAGACATTGACAGCAGCAAGTCCCGCCTACATAGAACAATATGGCGAACCCACGAGTCTGGACAATCTGCGTCAGCATCACGCCGTGCAATATTTTTCGAACGGCACGGGCCGCATGAACGAAATGAGCTTTGTGATCGACCAGGAGACGACATCGGTCAAGATGCGCGGCACGCTTGCGGTCAACGATGGCGACGCCTATGTGATGTGCGGCGTTCAGGGAGCCGGGATCATCCAGTCACCTCGGTTCATGTTGTTGCCGCACTTGCGCTCGGGTGCGCTAGTGGAAGTATTACCGCAATGGAAACCCGCGCCCATGCCGATTGCCGCGGTTTATCCGCATAACCGGCATCTCGCACCGAAGGTTCGCGTCTTCGTGGAGTGGATTGCTATGTTGTTCGAGAGCTGCCCGCTGATGTCGAGTGTCGTCGATCAGGAAGGCCGTTGCGTCATTGCTGACGCGCAGTACGGTCTGGCGCCATACACCAATGCGCATGCTGTCGATGCAACTGTCGAAGCATTCGCCTGAACTGAACCGCGGTCTCGCCAAGACTCAAATCTCCGATTGTTCGTGACATCGGAAGAATCAATTCGCTGCAAGCGTATTTATCCACGGTCGTGTTTTGTTTAAGGTGTTGGCTGATGCACCAGCGCTTGACGGCGCCTGCACAACACCTTTTACCGTGGAGATCACTCCTCTCCTTGTCTCTTCACGGTCGGCCCCGGATCTGCCCAAGAGATCCGGGGCTTTTTTCTTTGGTGTATCGCCGGTTCATTCGCGTGGACAAAAAAATGCCTCGTGGTTTTATCCACGAGGCATTCAAGGCTTTCTTCACGCACCGCCAGTCCTGCTCACGGTGCGTCGAAAGTCTGCTGCGCAAAAACTGCCTTGCTTCTTATTGCCCCGTATATCCGACCGGCACCGTCGAGTTGGCCTTCGCAACCGTCGCGTTGTTCGACACGATGTACTGCGGGACCTCGGTGAGGGTTAGCGTCGCCTTGCCGTTGGTATAGGGAACCGTGCTTACGTTTCCATAGCCATCGATCTTGGTGACGTTGCCCGACGTGCCGGCATTGTCGACTTGCAGCGAATAAGCGCTCGTGTACGTCTGGCTGTACTGGCCACCAGTTGCCGGCCATTGCGCATTGCTGTGCGTCCATGCTGCGGTCACGACCTTGCCGTTGCCGAGTTGCTGGAACGCATAAGCAAACGTTCCCGACGGCGTGCCGTTGACGCGGCCCAGCGTGTTCGTGCCGTCCAGTGCACGCGTCATCGTGGCGAATGCCATGGCTTCAGGCTTCGGCGACAAGTTCGTCGCACCAAAAGAGCCTTGTGCGTTGTTCAGGTCGAAGAATGATCCATAGCCCACTTCGCCCGGATAGTCGGGGCCGAAGAACAGCGTGGTGACCTGTGCGCCGCCGCCCAATGTGATGATGTGTGCACGCGCACCAACTGCCGCATGAGCAAACAACTGGTTCGCCGACGGTACCGTGGGCCCGTAGTTGAGACCCGGGTCGTAGCTCACGCCTGCTTCCGTGAAGAACAACTTCATGTTCGGCTTGCCTGCCTGCATGACAGCGCGCAACTGCGTCATCTGGTTGTCGAGCGCGTTGGCCTGGTTCGCCGGATCCGGATCGGAGTCCTGCAACTCAGGCGGATGCGCCGGAAAAGTGCCTGCGTTCCAGTAACCATGCGTCGAGACTGCATCGATGTAATTCCACAGTCCGAGCGCGCCGAATTTCTTCAGATAGCCCGTCGTGCACGTATCGCAATTCGCGGCGAACGGATTACCCGTGCCCATTACGACTGCGTTCGGATCGGTCGAGTGAATGCCTTCGTAAGCAGCCTTGTACATGGCCACGAAGTTCGCGTCACTGTCTGCCCAGCCGAGGCTCGGCTCCCACGTCACCTGGTAATAGTTCTTCTGCTGGTTCGGGTAATTCGCGGCGCGGATCAGGCTGGTGTCGGTGCCGACCTTCGCCATGAATCGCTGGAATTCCGGCATATTCGACGGCGCGTAGTAGCTGTCGTTGAACTGGCCCGTCTTCGAATCCCATGCAGGCAGTCCATCGAGACGCACAATGCGCATCTGATCAGGGTTGGTCTTGTAGAACGGGTCGAGATCGTTGACGCTTGGCGTGTACGTATCCGGGCCGTTGGGTTCCATTGCCGACACCTGACGATCGTCGATGGTCCACGAAATGCCCAATGCGCGCAACGCGGCGATGTTGCCGTTGAAACCCTGCATGCCGAAGCGATGCTGGTCCTGATGCGCATATGTCACCGTACCGAGCACCGAGCTCAGGTTCGGCAATACGCCGAATGTCGCGATGCCCATTGGACGCGTGCCGCTGCTTGGCAACGTGCCGCCGTGTGACTGCAGGGTCGCGGTAAGCGCGCCGTAGCCAGACCACGTCGATGTACACGAAATGCTGTTCGTCTGCGCGCCGGACTTGACCGGGAAACTGCCCTGCGTCTTGATGGAACCGTTCGAGTCCGCAACGGACCACACAACGGTGTCCGCCGCCGGCGAGTTCGTCGTGATCGCGAGCTTGAACGGTACGTTGTTCTGGAATATACGCAGACCGTCAGTGGTCGGCGTGTCGGCGCTGATCAATCCGCTACCCGAGCCGCCCGCCGTCTGCGTCGGAGAACCGCACGTGATGGCCGATGTGGTCGGGGTCGGTGTCGACGTCGAAGGCGTGGTCGTCGGA
>NZ_JBSIPA010000877.1:0-1022 GCF_053574605.1 Caballeronia sp. M23-90
CGAACTGATGTCGGCAGGTAAGTGATATCCCAGCTGAACAATTGATTGGGCTCGTCGGCACAAACTGCGCGAGGCTTGCTGCGGGCGCGCGCTGGTCGTTCACTGCGCCGATGAGCAAGCTGTTTCTCTTCACGCAACACCCGGTAGAACGTCGATTCTGAGGCGATGTAGCGGCCCTGATCGGCCAATCGAGGGACGATTTGGCTCGGTGGCAGATGAGCGAATTCGACAGAGTTGGCCACCGCCAGCAGTTCAGCGCGTTCATCGGCCGACAGCTTGTGAACAGCATCATGATGGCGTATGGCGCGCCCATCCACTGCTTCAGAACCGCCGCCTTGCCAGCGCTGCACGGTGCGCGCGCTTAGCCCGAGCACAGCACATGCGCGTGCCTGACGAGCCCCGGCTGTAGTCGCCTCGCCGATCAGCCCCTGCAATGTCGCACGCTCTTCGGGGGAGCTCATTCGTCCTCGTCCCCGAACAGCGCCTGGTACTTTTTTGAAAGTATCAGCAACGCGGCCGCCTCCGCTAAAGCCTTTTCCTTGCGTTTCAATTCGCGCTGCAGTTGCGCATTGGCCTGTTTCAGCTCGCGCAGTTCCGGAGCGTTTGCACGCGCGCTGCTCGCGGTGCTACCCGAGCAGAACTGGGCGCGCCACTGGTCCAGATGATGAACAAACAAGCCACGTTCACGGCACCACGCGCTGAGTGCCTCGTCGCTCAGTCCATGGCTCTGCTGCAATGCCAGCAGGCGCTCTTCCAAGGACCAATCTTCCGGGCGCCGTGCATCGACTGGCCCTGGGTTGCGGTTTGCGGCGTTAGACACGCGGATCCACTTCCTCAAAGTTAATACGTTCATGTTCAGTTCCGCGGCAACCGTTCCTACGGACCGGTTGCCGCGTTGCAAGACCTTTGCCAGCGCCTGCTCCCTGAATTCGACAGAATACGTCTGTTTGGCATTCAACCTGCACCTCTGAGTTCTTCGGATTGGGAAAATTCAGAGGCGACATCTATTGTGACGCAGGGGG
>NZ_JBSIPA010000878.1:0-1022 GCF_053574605.1 Caballeronia sp. M23-90
TCCTGCTGGTCGTCGAACCCGCCGCCGATAGCGCGCCGCGTGGCGACTTCGCGAACCCGATCGTGTTTCCCGTCGATGCCGTCGATGGCGTGCATCGATTTGCCCGTGCCGACTTCCAGGAAGTCCCGGCCACGGTCGCGAGCATGTCGGCTTCGCACGCGATCGCCGTCACGGCGTGGAAGGGCGTGACGGTCGGTTTGCTCGACGCCGCGAAGCTCTTCGAAACCCTCAACCGGAGCTTGACATGAGCGGCGCCTCGCTCGTCGATCTGTTCCGCGAGGAAGCGCGGGCACAGGCGCAGATCCTGAGCGACGGCCTGCTCGCGCTCGAACGCGCGCCGCGCGATCCTGTCACGCTTGAAGCGTGCATGCGTGCCGCGCATTCGTTGAAGGGCGCGGCGCGGATTGTCGGCGTGCCGGTCGGCGTGAGCCTCGCGCACGTGATGGAGGACTGCTTCGTCGGCGCGCAGCAGGGCCGCGTGAACGTGGATGCCGCCATGATCGATGTGTTGCTGGCAGGCGTCGACCTGATCGTGCGTATCGGCCAGGCTTCCGGCGACGAAACCATCCCGCAGGCCGACGTCGACGCGTTCGTCGATGAGTTGAATGCGCGGATGAGTGGCGAAGCCGGGGACTCCGGGGAGGCTTCGTTCAAGCCGCCGGCACCGGACGACTTTCTGGATTTATCGAAGGAATTGACGCTCGCCGCGCCGGTTCCCCAATCGGAACCCGAACCCGCGCGCCCGTTGCCCGTCTGGTCGCCGGCCGAACAACGTGAAACGACTCGCATGCTGCGCGTTCGCACGGAGACCCTCGATCGCCTGCTCAGCCATTCCGGCGAATCGCTGGTGGAATCGCGCTGGCTGAAGCCATTCGCGCAATCCATGCTGCGCGTGAAGCGCATTCAGCGCGACGCGAGCCGCGCGCTCGACTTCCTGCATGAATCGCTGACCGAATCTTCGCGTAGTTCGGGCACCGCTTCGGGCCTCACGTCGACTGCCGCGCTCGACGTGCGCACGCTCA
>NZ_JBSIPA010000879.1:0-1015 GCF_053574605.1 Caballeronia sp. M23-90
TGCATGAGCCGGAGGCGTCGCTGGAAGAGCGAAAGTCGGCGCAGCGCGAGCAGAAGGAAGCGATCGCGCAAGCCGCTGCGCTGCACGTCCAGGACGGCGACACCGTTCTGCTCGATGGCGGCACGACCTGCGCCGCGCTCGCCCGGCAGTTGAGTGCGCATCACGATTTGCATGTGGTGACGAACAACCTGCTTGCGGTGATGACGCTGGCCAATGCGCCCGGTGTGAGGATCACGCTGATAGGCGGCGATTTGAGGGCTTCGAGCATGAGTACGCTCGGGCCGCTGGCTGAACTTGTGCTGAGCCGTTTGAGCGTGGACGTGGCGTTCCTCGGTGCGGATGGCGTAGCCGCGGATTTCGGGCTGTGCGAGGCGACGGCGGAGCAGGCTTATCTGAAGGATTGCATCATTCGCCGCGCGGCGAAGGTGATCGTTCTCGCCGATGCCGACAAACTCGGCCGCGCGAGGCAACAGCACTGGACGCCGCTTGAACGGGACTGGACCTTGATCACCACCGATCTGGCCGGCGCTGAACGGCTTGCGCCGTTCAAGGCATTGAAGGGGGTCGGGGTCCAGGTCGTCGCGATGGACGCTTAATGGACGCCTAATGGACCATTAAGCGCTGGTCGAGCCCCTGGCCGACTTGTCTGCATCCGCCGCACGCTCCAGCAACAATTCTCTCTCCCTCGCGTTCCTCGTCATCGACGCGGCACGCTCGAACGCCTTGCGCGCTTCTTCATGGCGGCCGAGCCTCGCCAGCAGATCGCCCCTGACGCTCGGCAACCAGTGGTAATTCCTAAGCACTGCATCTTCAGCCAGCCCGTCGACGATCGCCAGACCCGCCGCCGCGCCGAACGCCATCCCCACTGCCACTGCGCGGTTCAGCTCAACCACAGGCGAAGGCGCCACCACGGACAACGCATCGTACAAAGCCACGATTTGTTCCCAGTCCGTCTCCTCCGCGCGCCGCGCCCGCGCATGACACGCCGCCAGTGCACCCTGCAGCGCGTATGGTA
>NZ_JBSIPA010000880.1:0-1010 GCF_053574605.1 Caballeronia sp. M23-90
TTGATGCACTTGCCGCGCTTGCATCGACGGCGGCCTCTGCCGTCGCGTCTGCGTTGCCGTCGATGGGTGATGCCGATGTCTTCGACCTGGGCAATGTGTCGGAGGTTGGCACGGGGAGCACGCCGCTAGGCGACGCTGCACCGTTCGAGTACGCGCCGAGCGCGACCGGCGATGATGTATTGTCGATAACAGCGCGCGGCGTCAGTGAAGCCCACGAAGCCGAATGCTTTGCAGAGTATGAGCGAACGATCGATTTTTGTAACGCATTGGGACCGGCAATAGGGGGCGCGCGCGGCGCAGCTTTATGCAGGCAAAACGCCTTTGATCGATACCAACAATGTAGGGGTTACTAATGAATGCATCCCATCTGTCACGTTGTGTGATTGTGGACTTTTCGCCCGGCGATGAATCAATTCCCGTTTACCAGGTCGCCCGAGCGGAGGTTGAAAAAATCGTCGCTGTCGCGCCGAAGTTTCCGGTTTTTTTTGACGAGACCGCCGCATTAGGAGAGCAGGGTTATTTGCTTGACGATGAGTTTGCCCGGCGGATCGGCGTGGGCATACTTAACGCACTAGCGCTGTCATATCCGGAATTGAAAAGTATGATCACCGCGACGAATCAACCTATACCGCGAGCACCAGCCGCACCCGCGGTTTAGCATCGGCCCGTACCTTGCGGGCCTTACTTCGCTGGCGGCGGCGTGGCGAGGCTATGCGGCGGTTACAGCATCATCGGTATCATCGTTCGCGGCGCGCTTCTCGTACCGCCGTTCCACTCCTCAGCACCGTGCCGGGTTATCGCGACTTTGCGCGCGCTCGCCCGTAGTTCGACCGGCCAGTCGCCGGTCTTCTGCAGCGCGTAATAATGCGTGCGGTCCATGTGATATGTATGAACGCATCCCATTTGCGCCAGTTTTTCGTGTGTTCCAACATGACAGAAAGGCTTGCAGCTATGTATCCGGCCTTGTTACAGCCGAGTGGCTGGCTGTGGGCCCCAATGAAATCCGCTGA
>NZ_JBSIPA010000881.1:0-1008 GCF_053574605.1 Caballeronia sp. M23-90
CTGTTGCGCAATCAGCGCAGCAAGCAGATGAACCGGTTCGATGTATTGATTGTCGTTGCCGACGGCGAGACTCTGCGCGTCGGCCAGTGCTTCCTGAAACTTGGTCGTGAGCTTGTCGATTCTCATATTGAGACCTCCAAATGGGATGTATTCAAAATGAGGCGCGATCCGGCACTTTCAAGCGCTTCGGTGCCCGAAAACGGCAATTTTTTGGATAAATCGTTAAATCGGGCGCGAGGGAAGCCGAGGATGCGGGAGCTTTGGAGCAGGTAGCAGAAGGCCTAAGTTCGGCCGGCGCTCTGACCCGATCCGCCTTTGTCCGAGCTTGGGTGAGGCATGAACCGCACGATACCGAGCAAACCCGCCAGCTCGTCCGCCGGCGACGCCAGATCCCCTATGGTATGCCGGTCGAGCTCGGCGAGGAAAGCATCGCGCGCCGCCGCAAACACGCCTCTCAACTGGCAGTGCGACTGGATCACGCAATGCCGGTGCGCTTCATGGTCCCCGGCGAAGCAACCGACGATGGAAAAATCATTTTCTGTCTTGCGCACTACCTCGCCGATGGTCAGAAGCGGCGTACGAGGGTCGAGCCTCAGGCCTCCGTTACGGCCGCGAAGCGTTTCGACCCAGCCCAGTTCTCCAAGCCGCTGCACCACTTTCATCAAATGATTCTTCGAGATGCCGTACGCCTCCGAGATTTCCTGGATCGTCGCCAGTCCTTCCGGGCGCACGGCCAGGTAGAGCATGACGCGCAGGGAATAGTCGGTGTAATCGGTTAGTCGCATTAGGGTAATCGCGTAACAATCGCGTTATTCAGTCGCGCTTCGATGCCGCATGGGCGGGCGCATCGATTTGAAAGGTGGCGCGTTGGCGGCGCCGTTAAGTAAATTTACATGGTGAGATTGAATTTCATAATGTAAAACAATGAAATAAACTGTCGACCATTAAATTAATCTTTTGAATCATATACTTAAAGTCGCCGCCCTTTCATTTTGGACTGCGACCCGG
>NZ_JBSIPA010000089.1:0-18370 GCF_053574605.1 Caballeronia sp. M23-90
TAGCCACGCCCGCAACGACCGCGCGGGAGGCTACACGACCGTCGTAGAGCACATGCCGGCGGCACACCGCGCCCATCTCGAATGGACACCGCAGCGTCTTATTCACTGGGGCCAACAGATTGGCGGAGCGACTGGCGCGCTAGTTACTCGGCTTCTCCAAGAGCAACGTCATCCCGAGCACGGTTATCGGGCCTGCCTTGGACTGCTCTCACTCTCCCGTCGCTATGGCCCCGAGCGTCTGGAAGCGGCGTGCGCATTGGCACTCGAACTGGGCGTACACCGATACCGCCACGTGCGCGACATCCTGATCAACAACCGTGACCGAGCCGCAGCAACAACGCCGGTTGAATGGATCAGCCCAAGCCACGCCCATGTGCGCGGCCCCAGCTATTACCAATAAAGAGAACCCACCATGATGATGCAACAGACCTTGACGCAACTGCGCACTTTGAAGCTCGATGGCTTTGCCGACGGCTTGGAACAGCAATTGACGCAGCCCGGCACGGCGACTCTCAGTTTCGAGGAACGCTTGTCATTGTTGGTCGACCGGGAAGCAAGCTGGCGCGATGATCGCCGTCGCACCCGACTGCTTAAGCAAGCGCGCCTGAAGTATCCGCAAGCCGCCATTGAAGATCTGGACACTCGCGCAGGTCGAGGGATCGACCCGCGTTCGCTCACAAGCCTGGCTCTGGGCGACTGGGTTGAGGCCGGATACAGCCTGCTCATTAGCGGCGCGACCGGCGCCGGTAAGTCATGGCTCGCCTGCGCCTTGGCGCAGTATGCCTGCCGACGCGGACACTCCGCGCTGTATCTGCGCGTGCCGCGGTTGGGCGAGGAACTACGCGTTCTGCACGGCAACGGCGGCTTCACCAAATGGCTGCTGCAGGTTGCTCGCACTGATGTTCTCTTGCTGGACGATTGGGGAATGGCTCCGCTCGATGCAATGGTTCGAAATGATTTACTCGAGATGATCGACGACCGTTCTGCCGGCAAGGCCACAATCGTAACCAGCCAGCTTCCGATCGAACACTGGCATGGCTGGATAGGCGACGAGACCATCGCCGACGCAATGCTTGATCGCCTCATGCACCGTCACCACCGCATCAAACTCACAGGCGAATCTCTAAGAAAGCCGCCTCCGAAGTCCAGCGTATTTGAACCAGAACTCGACCAAAACTAGGGAGGAACTCTACAATCGAAACCGCGCAACGCCCAACCTCGCCAAATCGGTCACGTTCCCGAAATCAGCGGTCACGTTCACCGAAATACGCAATTTGGGAAGTCGTGTTACCACGGTCGGCGCTACCGGAGTCCGTCCACGCGACTGACTACGGTGAGCATCACCGCTGGGAAAGCGTCTGATCTTCGGTCCGGCTAGCCATCGACCAAGCGGACTCCGAAACATGTCGTACTTTTCGCCCCATAGATAAAAGAATTCGGCAACCTTGATTCTCAGAGCAATGGTAGCGCTGCTGAGACAGCGCGTTGGCGACACCTGTCCCAAGTTCATAAGCTCGTTTCGATAGGCCTTGAGTAAGACCTCCGTCGCGTCTCGTACGTCAAACCGGCGTTCACGTAAATATCGCAGCCAGGGCAGAAGCGCCTCGCTGTAAGTTCTTACTCCGTCGCCAGTAGTGCTGTGCGAGGAAAGGGCTTGATGTGCCAAGTAAAGCGTTGGCTCCCAGAGAATCTTCGATCCATCAACGATGATGGCAACGGTGGGAACATCGAAGAGCAAAAACCCGCGGTTCGTTGGCAAATTGAGCTGAAGAAGTTGATGGACGCGATCCGGCGCTTCAAAGTCTTCACGTGGTCTAATTAGGACAGAGCGAAGCATGGGAGTCCTTTCTTAACAGCGCGTTTCGGCAAGGATTCACATTACACCGATTTAGCGAAGACCACGCCGTACATACACAAAAGCGTACCTAATCATCGAGCTTCACAGTTGGAATGCCGTGCAACCGGACCTAGAGCATCCTGACCGATTCGTACTCGATTTGGATCCCGATCCCAGCCTCTCGTGGAAGACGATGACCGAGGCCGCTCAGTTGGCCAAGGTGCTGCTCGATGAGGTTGGACTGAAGTCTTTTATCAAAACCAGCGGTGGCAAGGGTTATCACATCGTCATTCCGCTTACGCGGCGCCAAGGGTGGGATGAAGTGAAAACCTTTTCGCAAGGCATCGCCCGGCACATGGCCAAGGTGATGCCCGATCGGTTTTCAGCGGTGCTGGGTCCAAAGAACCGTGTTGAAAAAATCTTCATCGACTACCTGCGGAACAGCAAAGGCGCGAGTACGGTCGCGGCATTCTCCGCGCGCGCCCGCTCCGGCATGGGCGTCTCGATGCCGATCGCGTGGGAAGAACTCCCAGAGATCAAGGCGGCCGACCAATGGACTATTCACAGCGCGATCAAACGCCAGCGAACCTTGGGCGCCGACCCGTGGCAAGGATACGCGCGCTGTCGGCAGGGATTGACCGTCGCCATGAAAAGAGCGATCGACCTTAAGTAGCATCACAAACGGAGAAACGATGGACGATGGCATCGAGAGACGCGCCCTGCTGCTGCATTTGGGCGACGTACTGGAAGCATCTGCGTGCGTGATGAAATGCGCAAACCGGTTCAACACCGTTGGTGAAGCAGTCGGGCAAGAGGAATCCCTGATGAGCTTTACCATCCTCCGCATGGTCGACGCGGAAATCACGCCGTACGAGTTTGCGAAACGAGCAGCGAGCGCGTTCTTCCTTTGGCCGAAACTGCTGCTTGATGAATCGGTCAACCGACCGTTGCTCGCGAACCTTGTACAGCACGATCTCTTCCACGGAAATCAAAGCGGCTGGGAAAGCTATGTCTCCGAGCTCCGACATCAAGTACCGTGGTTTGCTGACGGATTGGACCAGGTTCCTGAGGGGCCGTCCGAGCAAAGCGTTGCGGTGTGGCCACCCACTGCGCATTGATCTAATGTTGGCAGTCGCCCGAATGTCACGATCCGTTTTAGGAGACAGCGAACATGCCGAAACTAAAGATCGCTACGTTCAACATCAACGGAGTTCGCTCGCGCCTTCCATCGTTGCTAACATGGTTGGCCGAGGCGTCGCCCGACATCGTCTGCCTGCAGGAGCTGAAGGCTGTCGGTTCCGCGTTTCCTATCAAGGCGATCAACGACGCCGGCTACGGCGCGATATGGCACGGGCAAAGCGCTTGGAATGGCGTTGCGATCTTGAGCAAGGGTTCGGATCCCATCGAAAGTCGCCGAGGCCTGCCCGGTGATCGCGCTGACAAGCAAAGCCGCTATATCGAAGCGGCTGTCTCGGGAATTTTGGTTGGTTGTCTCTACCTGCCAAACGGCAATCCGCAGCCAGGTCCCAAGTTTGACTACAAGCTTGCGTGGTTCGAACGGCTGATCGAATACGCGCAGTATCTGATGGATAGCGGTCACCCCGTTGTGCTCGCCGGCGACTACAACGTCGTCCCTGCGGACGAGGATATTTATAACCCGCGCTCTTGGCGCGGCAACGCTTTGCTACAACCCGAGAGCCGTGGTTGCTTCAAGCGCCTCGTGGATCAAGGATGGACAGACGCGCTCCGTAGCGTGTACGGGGATGAGCGAATTTATACGTACTGGGACTATGTCCGCCGGCACCGCGGGCCGAATTTCGGTCTAAGGATTGATCATCTTCTGCTTAGTCCGGCGCTTGCCTCGCGCCTCGCTAACGCATCTGTCGACGCGTGGGTCCGCGACCTTCCGAACGCCAGCGACCACGGCCCGACCTGGATCGAGATCTCGCCTCAGAAAACTGCACGGAAGATTAAAACCCCAAAATAAAATTGTCGTTCGGGGAACCCAGAGCACCTATCTAGGAGCTTGAGGAAGCGGATTCCGAAGGCATTCGTGCACTTGACGAGAGGAGGATGCGATGGTGGTGACCGCTCCGTTGCCTTGGCTTTGATTGGCCATGAGTAGCTTGAGTTGTGCGTCTGACATTTGGGTCTTACGCATAACCGAAGGGCAAATCATGACCTATCAAGGAAGCTTTATCGACCTGATCTACCCCCAGATCGACCGTACTCCTGCTGTCGCTCGTTACCGGATTGCATTTTTCCACGACGGGACAGACATGCACGCGGTCATTCATCTCGATCGTTTTGGGAACCCTTCGCCGTCTTCGCAGACAATCCATGCTGCCATCGACGCCGCACTCAATAAGATCATCGAGATTCATTTCATCGGTGTTCGCATGGATCACGTGCATTTGGTCGTTGAGGCAGACGACGGCGTCTTCGAATATCCGATCGATTTCGACGCGAACGAGTTCCACCAACGCGGCAACGCTTCCGCTCTTCAAGGCTCAGGAAAAACCCAGGCAGTGAGCATCGACAGCAAGGACGTCGTTGGGGGCTCGGTTGGCTTTTTCACGTTGCGTGGGAAGCGTCAGGCCTTGAGCCAGGCCGTTGAGAACGCTTTGCGATAATTGACGCCATGTAAACCGTCCGCGCCATCTCGGTGACGCGGACGGACCAGCGGCGATTCACTTCGCCGCTTTCACAACAAGGAAGGTTTGCGATGAAGCAATGCGTTGTTACCGTCGAAGTCATGACGGCCGAATGGGACCTTGTGCAGGTGTTCCAGAAGAGTCTGCAGCATGGTATTGCCAAGGGGAAAATCGAAGCAGCCGCCATGGATCCGCGCGCGATCGCGGAATTGGACGCTGTTAACCCGTGGGATTTGGCAATCACCGTCTGGAATGACGTCGAAGACGAAGATCGGTATCTCGCGGTATATTTCCCCGCCAGCACTGCCTGTCAGGCGATTGCTAAGCACTTTCAAATTGACGCGGGATTGTTGCGGCGAGCGACGACGCCGGCAGAAGTCCACCGCCTGTGTTCTGAGCAGGAACGCCACTATGCGAAAGCAATGCAAGCCTTGGGTTTGCACAAAGCCTAAACTTTTCAGTGATTGACCGTGAATTTTTTGTACGAAAAGGCCAGCATTGAAGCGTCGCCCCAAATCACCGCTACGGGATTCCGGGCGCGCGCTCGACTCAAGCGCATTGGCGCGGACGATACACTCGAGCAGGAAAAGTACGCGCCGGACTTAGGAAATTTTCCAACCTCGGACGAGGCGGTGGACTGTGCTCGGCAGTGGGCTATCACCTACTACGATCAACACTGGTCTTGATTGCCTCGGCTGTTAAGACCCGTTCGACGTCTTTAGCAAATTCGAGCGCGATTGTTTCCCAATCGGGCGAATCAACCGGCAGATCTCGGGGTATGGTCTTTCCCTGTGCAATGCGAATTGCGACGACAGTTTCAGCGAGAGCGGTCGCCTGCGCGGTTAGCTCGGCATCACCAAACAATGGCAACTCACTGTCCATTCCATCCCCGCTTAGTGCCCCGCCACCCACGAATCAAATCACGCAGAACCCCATATTCTCAGGGGCTTAGTGGGCGAATTCCAACATTGATTCCGTAGGCACCGCTTTCATCTGATCGTCGGCCCGAGACAAGGATGACAGCATAGACTGATCATCGAACCGGAAAGCGCACAGCAAGTGCGGCGCTGTTGCAAGCTTCACGATTTGTGCCATCGTCAAATTAACGAGGATATCGGCCACCTGGCCTGACAGGCCAAGTCGAGCCTCGCCTACCGAACGGTCCAAGCGCAGCATTTTTTGCGCGAGCAGAACGTACGAGAGGTTAATTTCTCGAATGGAATCAGCAGAATCATTTCCGGAGTTCATGTCCTCACCTTTCACTTTCAGATCAGCCTGGGCATACCGGCAACTTTACCGGTATCTCGTTACATCTCGTAACATAGCCCATTCTCCGTTCCGTCTGATCTATACGCAATAGCGCTGAAAAATATATCTTATTAAGCGAACCCTTAAGCGGTATGTATTGCTGGATGTGCGCCGGCCTCGTAGACATTCCGTGGATTTCAGATGCTGCGTCTATTCACATCCGCATGTCGCTATACTGTTCATCCATACAGGTTTTTGGTGCCGTCATGCCTAAGAAGCTTCCCCACTTTGCTGCGGTCGATTTAAAGGAAATGCGCCGCTTCTGGAAGCAATACCGCGGCAACGAGGACATCGAGCGGCTGCTGCTTGAGATCCAGCACAACCGCAACCTCATCAACGAGCTCGAGGACTATTTCCAGACCATCCTCAAGGTGTGGCAGGCCGAAGGGCGCGGCCAGCTTGTTGCGATGGAAAAGACGCGTCTGCTCTACGTGATGGAGCGCTCGCGATTTGGCAATCTCCAAGGGCTGCATGTCCCGACCAATCGCCGCGGGGAGGACGACCCCGAGGCGATGGAGATGGTCTAGCCTTGGTCGATGGGCTCATTGAACGCCGGCTCGTCGTTGCCGGCCTTGTTCACGCCTTTGCTTACGCGAAACCATTTAAACGCCTCCACTGGCGTGGCGACAGTGTTGGCCAGATAGTTCGCCTCTTCAAAGGTGGTCTTTGGGTCCAGCCATTCTTTCGCTTCCTCGGCCGTAAGCACTAGCGGCCGACGATCGTGAATGTCGAGCATGCCTGCGTCCGAGGCGTCAGTCACGATTACAAAGCCATCGCCGTCGTGGTATTCGCCTCCGGGCGGGATGGTTGAGAGCCCGGCGAAGAACAAAGGCTTGCCATCAAGCGGCTGGATGAAATACGGCTGCTTGGCGCCCTCCTCGAGCACCCACTCATACCACCCGTCGGCCGGCACAATCACGCGGCTGCTTTTCCACATGCGCTTCCAGGCTGAACTGTTTGCTTTGTCGAGCCGTGCGTTGATCATCATGGGCATTTTTCGCGAAACAGCCCAAGCTGGACGCCATCCCCAGTGTTCAAGCTTCGGCCCGTCAGGGAAGATCACTGCTTGTTTGGTGCCCGGGCCTACGTTCCAGCTCGGGCGAAAAGGGTCGGCTTCCGGATAAATTGTGTCGGGCATGAGCGGCACAACATACTCGAGGCCGCGACGAGCGCGTGAAAAACGACCGCACATAGGGCATCCTTAAACCGAGTGAATCAAAAAGTTTGTCAGCTGAAACACAAAAGTTGGGAGCGCGGCCAACGAGGCGCGACTTCAACAGCATGCTCGCTGCTGCACTTGTCATCTTCATTGTCGCCCAATCGGGACTGCCTAGCTGACGGTACCGGAGCAATTGAAACGCCCGATCGTGTTACGTTGTTCGGGGGAGATGAGACGTAAGCTCATACCGCATTGCCAAAGGTTAGCGTGAGGTTTCACTCGCGTTTGACGTTCATGGTACCGCGTGTCAAAGACCGCAACGCGCCGCGGTGTAGGTCGCGCCAATCCCATGTCACTACCGAGCTACGGTTCCGGGAACGTTCCGCAGTGCAATTTTGCTGGGAAACGCAGTGGGAACCTCCCGCTAAGCGACCCCGGTCCAGGCAGCTATCCTAAACTTCCGCCCTTCCGAATTTGCTCAATGCCGTCATTATTTAAGCCCACACTCGAACAAATTGCCGTCGTCGACGCGGTTCGAACGGGCAACGATCTCAAGATCAAGGCATACGCGGGCGCCGGGAAAACCTCTACCCTTAGATTGATCGCCCAAGAGCTTTCAAGTCGGCGCGGCAGCTACCTCGCGTTCAACAAAGAGATCGCCGATCACGCCCGACTTGGATTTCCTGCAAATGTCAGTGCTCGAACGGTTCACTCCCTCGCCTACTCATCTGTTCCTTCGCGCCTCAGGGCGCGGGTGAATCTTCCAGCGGAAGCGCCCCACGAATTAGCCATGCGGTATGGCCTTAACGCCGTCGAAGCCGAGTTGATCATCGGCAAAATGGCCGAGATCACGCCATTTGAGATTGGCAGAATGATCACTGACGGGCTTGGTCGATTCTGTCGATCTCCCGAACCGCAACCGGCGCCATTTCACATTCCCGTCGACGAGAAGGTCCACGACCAGGCTGCACGTTCTCTACGCGAGTTTTTGCTTCCGAGCGTCGTGCGTTTATGGAACGAAAGCATCGATCCTCGCGGCCGCAGCGCGATCATCCCTGACGTATATTTAAAAGTGTGGGCAGAAACGAAACCCCGAATTGACTCAGACTTCATCCTGTTTGACGAGGCCCAGGACAGCGACGGCGTCATGCTTGCAACGCTGGGTATCCAAGACCATGCCCAAATCATCTACGTCGGCGATCCTTACCAGCAGATCTATGAATGGCGCGGCGCCGTCAACGCAATGTCCCAGATCAACGCGACAGAGTGCACCCTGACCGAATCGTTCCGATTTGGAGAAACATTCGCAGCGCTGGCCAGTCGGATCCTGTCTCTTCTCGGTGAAAAGACGCCTATACGCGGCCAAGGCACGATCGGGTCGATCTTGGTGGAGGACCCAAGCGTCTCTCCGCCCGTGGACGCAATTCTGTGCCGAAAGAACGTCACGGCAATCTGGCAACTCGCGGCGGGCGTTGAGTCAGGCCACAAGCCAGCAATCCGAATGAGCCCCTCTGAAATCACTGCTTTCGCCGATGGCGCGGATCTTCTGCTCGATGGACGGAGAGCATACAAGCCTTCAGTCTTTGCGCTTTTTGAATCGTGGAAGGAGGTCCAGTCGTTTGCGCAGAGCGCAGTAGGGCGTGATCTGCTGCCTATTGTCAGGATTGTCGATGAACTCGGGACAGAGTATCTCCGGTCACTTGGACGACGGATCACACCAGAGGCGAATGCCGACTATGTCATCTCGACCGTGCACCGAGCGAAGGGTCTGCAATGGAAGCGCGTGAAGGTAACGAACGATTTCCGGTTTAAAAACATTGATGGGCGGCTCACGCTCGAGGAGGACGAAATGCGTCTGCTATATGTAGCCTTGACTCGCGCGCAGCACGTCATGGATGTTTCTGAATTGCGCGAAGATTTACTTCGGATATTTAAGACCGGTAGATAACCGCCGCCGCTCCCTTTGCATCGGATACGCGTGCGCGAAACAGTATCGTCCAGTCCGACTAACGGAAAATCTCAGACCAAGAGCACGCTGAACATTCAAACGTCCAGCTTTTGTGCGCGTTTCAGGAAAAGAGGCTAGAAAGCGAGCGTCTTTTGAACCTTGACTATTACAAGGCTCCAGTAGGCTGGAAGGTGCTGTGTATTGCACAGTACTTCCCTTTAACAACGAGCCAACGAATGCAACTCTCCGACAAACTACTCGATACACTTAAATCACTCGCTACATTTATCCCACATCTGTTCAGTCTCGCTTGGAAAGCTGTCATCGTGCTAGGTGGCCTAGTGCCGGTCACCTATTGCTATTTTGAAAACATCTTGCCTGACGGTCTAACTACAGGCGACGCATTCTTCCTTGCTTCCGCAGCGATGTCCATCGCAGCGATCGCTATCGTCGGATTAGGCTATGGCGCGTTCGCAACCGTCTGGCTGGTGAAGCTGATTGTGACCATACAGACACGCTGGCGAGCGAGGAAAGGCTTGTCGGCAAACTCGACGTTACACAGCGCAATCAGCAACACGTCATTGTCGGTCATGTCATTTTTAGTAGCAGTACCTTTCGTTGGAATGCTGGTTTACGGACGAGCCGCACCCGATATGAATTTTCGAGGGACACTCTCATTTTTCATCGCGGCCGGCATGCTCATCACGACTATGTTCGGGGTACTCCCGCTCACGGTGGAGCCGCGTGCGCGGCGCTTTACCGCAGGATTTTGTGTGGTCTCCATTTTTGCCTTGCTCGTCCCGACTCACCCCGGGCTTTTGAACCTGGCCATGGTCAACCTTGGCGTACGTTCAGTTCCAGGCGAGATGATCCTTTTCTCCGACTCGGCACACACACAGTTGACTGCGGCCGCGAGGATTAGCGGTCTGCAAGTGTCCTTCTGCAGCGTTCCCGAAACCTCGCAATGGGGCACGCAAGACGTACGCGCCGTGTGGCACGGAATTGGTAACAGCTCCTACTTGAGGCTGCTGGACGAGCCTTCGGATGGCCGTCGAAATGTTTTGATTAGGCTAGACCGCGATACCATCAGTCCGCTGCGCGGGCAAGGAGTCAAGTTCCAGTGCAAGTCCCCTGTAGTCGGAGATCAAACAAAGTAAATCTACCGGGACGCCTGCGCCGACCGACTTGCGCAGGCGAGACATACTGACTTTCTGAGCGGGTTCCATTGCCACACACAAACGGACACGGCCCTTTGAACAGGCCTGCGTTCGGAAGCCAGTGAAATTCGATCTCGGCGCTCCTGTGACAAGCTAGCTCGTGCCTGCGGGCGGTTCGTCCATACACATGCAATCGAGGACGCACATCGGCTCATACGGTACACCAAAGATCTTGCCGAGTCGTTGAACAAACGCCGTCGGCAACGTACCGTCGTATTTGTTCTCTTGGTCGGGGTATGGCACCGCAGGCAAGCCCAACGACGGACGGGCGCTTGCCAGCCAAATCATCGCGTTGTCAAAATGTGGAGCCGTCACAACAAAAGGAAGGATTGCCGGGGGAGGAGCTTTGGAACGCGTCTTAAGCGCATGCAGCGGCGCCCAGGATTTGCTTACGTCGATGACGCTCTCGTGTTCTCGCTTTGCTGCCTGCAGAAGTGCGGTACCGAAATCTTCACAGCGAATCGACCTCCCTCTTCGGCCGTCTTGCCGGACGTGGACGGCAACTTGATCGATAGTGTCGTTGGGCACCTGGATCTCAACGTGGGGACCTGCAGGAAATAGATCTGACAAGGCACGATGCAGCGCGGAGAAATCGACGTTTGAATGATTGACCCACGGTGGTTCTTTCCGTCCCGCAAGCGCATCAGAGAAGTCGGGAGATAACCACAAGCCGCACACAATTTGAAATTCGCTTTGGCGGCGCATGAGAACTCTTTACTCTGAATGTCTTCGATCATAACGATGCTCGACGCCAGCTCTCCCGACGATTGCATAGTTACACGAGAGACGGATACGTTTATCGGGCGGTCGTCAGTTATTTTAGATCGCGAAGGCCGCCCGATCCTTGCCCTTGAGCCACAAGGGTTCCCGTCCCATGCCCGACCAAGTTGCGCCCGTGTCAGGATCGCGGTATTTCGGGCCACTTGCTTTGCGCAGTTTCCGCGTCTTTTTTTCGGAGAATACGTCCTCCATAGTAAAGCCAAATTCGGCGATCTTGGCTTTGATTTCAGCCAACGCGCCTGCTGCTTCGATTTCACGAGCCGCAGCAATTTGACGCTCCAGCTCCGCAGCTTGCGCCAAAAGTTCTTTGTAGTTCAATCCAAATCCTTTTTCAATGCGTATCTCATAATCACTGCGCAGACTTACAGCGAGTGCTGAACGGCCCTTGCAGAGCCGGATATGTCTTCACCCACCCCCGCGATTGTGTTGCAACCCGTCAACGAGACTAAGAGGCTAACCACCGATAGAATCGCTAACCATCTTCCGATCTTGCTCATTTTAAATGCTTCCTTCGCGAATTTCGACCGTTTCTGAACCGTAGCCTGCAACGAATGACACCCCACGCAACGACCTTGTGAGCGTAGCCGGACAGCACCTTCCAAAGCCTGAATTATCGCTCAATGCACCCTTCGGTTGTTGCGGAGCTTATTGCGCGCCGCTTGGCCACTTTGCGTTCGGCGCAAGCGTAGTCCGGTACGTGACTGCCCTCGCAGGCGGCAGAGTTTTTGCGGTCAACGACGATGTGCTAGTCGACGCGGTCATTGAGCTATGACGCTGAACGATAGCTAATGGTGAGAGCTGGGCCGTGGACGTGTCCATTTCGATTTTATCTTCGCGTGCTCATTGCAAGTTCACGGTGACGCAAAACGTTGGCGTTATGTTCGGTGAGATCCCCTTCTTTCGTCTTGACACAGCCAGTAGCGACCGTTGTTCCTTGTGCATTATGTTTGAACACTCTCGGTTTAGAGCCCAACGCCGGCGGCCCCACCCAAGACACAGCGCTCAAAGACGAACTTGATTCGGTTTCACCCATAAATTTTCCCTTCGTTAATTCGCCGGAAGAAACTAGATCGCCGCGAGAGCAGTATTCAGCTCAACGACGCCTCCCGCAAGGACATCGACATGAGCGCGGCGATGTTTGCCGCGCGCTGCGAGAATTGCGGGTAGATTACCCGCGAGCAGCCAACGCGCGTTCAATCTTTTGATCCGTTTTATATTGACTCAGAGCATATGCCGACCAGATCGCAGCAGGGATCCAACCTATGAGGGTAATCTGAAGAAGCAGGCAGATGATTCCGGCAATTGGACGACCAATAGTGAAGAACTGGAGCCAAGGAAGGATAATTGCAAGTAAGAGACGCATTTTTCGGTCCGTGTCAAAAACGCCTATCAAAGGCAGTGGCGATGGTCGTAAGTCAGTGAGACTCGTTATAACGACGAGCTAGCAAAAACCTTTAATCTTTTTCGCGATCGCCTTGTTTTTCTCCGGCTACTTGCGTTCTGCAGGCGAACGCGTGCTCCTCCTCAATGGCTATTCCTCTGTGATCCTTGACAACATATCGTTCCGTAGCCAAGCCAACATCAACTTTTGTAACCGTTCCGCCCCAAGCTATGAGAAAACCTGCCATTTCGGCCATTGCCTCTCTTGCCCTACGGTGGGCAGGTCTAGGCCAGTCTCAGCTAGCGTCATGACAACTTATCCATAGTCTCTTTTCCGTTTCAGTGCGAGAACATCATAACCATCGCGAAAATGAATGCTATTGCGATCACCGCAGCCCAAACCTTCTGCATTCCGGGACTCGATTGATTAATCGCTTCCGCGAGATGACTTTTCCGTCGATATTTTCGCCGAGCCATGTGTCTCTTTGTTTTCCTATCAGTGTGAACCTACAGCCGAAGTCAGGCTGTCAGCCCATCGTATCTTCGCTGCTGCAAACAAGACCTTTCTAAGTTCAATCACCTGCCCGTATAGCACTTCAACCGTATCCGGGTCCAGATACCCGTCCCATGGCGCCTGCATTGCGATCTTCAGTTCGTCGCGGTCAGCAGCGCCCGCATTGCGCACAATAGGCTTGCCATGCGCTAGGCCGTTCCGAATCTCCCTAAGCGTCGATATAGCGCCGAAAGGTTCACGTTCAGGTTGTATCGTGATCCCGAGCGCTTTTGACAACTTCCTAACCTTCACTAGGCTGTGAGCTCGCTCGTTCCAATCGGTCACCTTGCGTGAACCCACAAAACTAATCAAAGCTTCCACTGCAAAGGCCAGGGCGATTAGACAACTAGTGCAGTCCAGCGCGATGCCGTCGTGATCGCCACTCTGAATTTTCGTCCTGATTACTTCACGGTGATAATGCGCTAGATTCAGTAGATCGTTGTGTGGATATTGACGAATGCGAAATGCCATTGTTTTCCCATTTATTCAAGCTCCGGCTTTGGCCGGTACAGCGACTATCTCAACCAGCGTTCCCGGTTTCACGTCCGCGGTGCTCACGCCCCACGTGCGCAGCCCGGCGTTCCAGGCCCCGGTATAGCTTTTGACCTGCCATGACTCATTGACCCAACCGCCATACGCGCCAACCTCACGAGCATATTCAGGAGCGTCATCGATTGATACGACGCGGTCGCTTATCACCAGCGCCATGCCGCTACGCGGCGATACGTCCGTAATGACGAATGAGGTGTGCGAACGCGGCCCGACGAACTTGCCGTCGCCCTGCGTGGCCGCCTTGGACGCATCCGCAAAATCACACGAAATGGCTGATCGCGCGGACAGCGCCCATGTCGGCCCAAGGCAGGGATTATCTGCCGCTTGTGCCGGTGCCAGACCGATAAGCGCCAAAAGTGCCATCAACATAGTGGTCCTAGTCATTTCCGGATTTAATCGTGTATCGATTCGACAGTTATCGCGATTTGATGGCCCGCTAGACTTTCGGTCTTGGCTGTGATGCCGACTGGTAGCAGTGCGTAGGCAGGCAATAATCCATGTCCGAACCCATCCTTATCATCCGAAAAAACGACCACATGGTATGTGAGGCTTACGCGCCCGCTGGCATCAACCCCCTTTGGGACAACCTCCACTCCCACATCGGACGCGCGAACTGCTTGCATCTGACCATCCTCAACGGCGGTCGTGTGCGACTTTCCATCAATCTCGATCCGCAGTATGTAAGTGTGCATCGTCATTGTCGACGCGGCGCGCATACATGCATCGCCACCGTCGCCACCAATCGCTGAAATTTCCTCTCCGCACAGAGCCAACTTCTGTTGTGCATCCAAAGTATGCGCGCTAACCGTCGAGAGACCGAACAACGCAACGATTACAGCCAATCCCCGTTGCCAAATAGCATTCATATACTCTTTTCCGTTCTACTTGCGCTTGCCGACTTTTGCTTGGCAAGTCGTTCAACAGCATCAACAACTCCTGCTTGGCCGATCGACGAAATGCCGCCTGGATGGCCCGATCCCCACAACTTGATCATCCCTTCAGGAATGGACTTACCCGCGCTTAGTCATTGGTCTTTTCCATGCATTCAAAGGCGAGACGGATTTCGCGCCCCAATGGAAAACAGAACGGCGCTGATGTCCGCCATCGGCTCAGGATTCGTAAGCCGGACGACCTCAAGCGCATGATCAAGCCCGCCGTTTTCGACCTCACGCCACTCATGTCCCTGTACCAACAGGCCTTCAGGGCGAGCAATAAAACCGAAAGCCATGCCTTCCTGAGGAACCCTTCCCGTTACAGCGCGATACATGCCCATCTCAGATCGTGCTCCTGCCGCATATTTCGACGGTGTCCGCAAACCAGTTTGTCGACTGTCTGTTCGACGACCTTCATTCCTCGCTCTTCGCATTTATTTGCAAGGCGGTGCTGCGCTTCCGCCAGGGGCACAGACGCCAACATGCCAATAGGTTCCCCGTATGCGCGAGTCGTGATCGTATTTGGAGTCTGCGCGGCGCACCCACACAGCAGAGCAATCGTTGAGAACATCAACGTAATACCCAAACCCCGTGTCATTTTTTCCTCTTCGTTGTGTTGTAGCCTTCCGTTGGGTTCCGACGGACGTTCGGCGCATCGGCGCTTCCCGAATTGCCCGTTTTCCTACTTCTGATTAGAAGCTAGTTCGAGGGCCGTCACCAAAAATGCAGCGCTACGCAGAGCGCCCTTCGGCGTTCGCCATTCACAGACGACGCTATGGGCCATGTCTACCTTTCCATTACCCGACCGCGTACCATGCGCCGCAAGCCCCGCGTCGCCCTTCACCATCATGATCTTGCGCTTGCCTTTTTCACGGACCAGCGCGCCTGATGCAATTGTTCCTTCGCACATCATTATTTTCCGATCACTGCTTATGCTGTGTTTGCAACGCCGTCTCGCCGATGTTGTGTAGGCCGTCAATTGCCGCGCCATAAACGAAATACATTCCTACGACGACCACGGCCGAAAGGATGAGAACTCTGGTCATGTTTTCCGCGTGCTTATTTCGAATATTGTGCTTCGAGCGCACTCAGGTCCTGAGTAACGCTGAAGACATTCGGACGATACTGCTGCGCGAACGCCGCAAAGGTGGCGAGTGCGCGGTCGTCCGGCATGGGGTCCATCAGATACTCCATGCGTTGCAGCGCTTTTGGTCGTGCAAGTCGGAAGCTCGCGACTGACGCACTTTTGGCCCGACTGAGGATTGTTGTCATCTATTTTAGACGTTACAGCCAGCGATTAAGCGTGCTGCGCACTGTCGCGCAACAGCTTCATATCGGGCACGATTTCCGAAAAGCTCTGCGTCGGTGCGGGCCATTGCCCGTTGCATCAATCCAAGGCGGTATGCGTCACTACTCATCATCTTATCCGTGCTTCGTTTAAATGCTGTTCTCGCACCTTCCCGCAGCGGGCACTGGCGATGCCAGAGTAGCGATTAAGGTATAGCCAGAGTATTGCGCAGTTGCGGTCTTCACAAAAATTGCCACAGCAGACTCATTCGTTTCCGCCGTAACAATCCCATGAACGGGCTTTATAACGTCAGTTGTTCCGTTCTTACGCAACACAGCGGAGACCATGAAACGCACGGGTTGACGAACCTGCCATCCAATATGTGCGCCTTGTTCGCTAGCTGCGATGTTCGCTGAACTGCATAAGCTTATTGCAACAACGGCCGACGCGAACCAATACCCTTTAATCATGTTCTTTTCCAATCAAACTTGGGTGTCTGTCATCCAAGTCGGCAAAGGCGTTCTCACGTGATAGTGAGTTGGCATGTCGCCGTGCCAAAGTTTGCCGCCTAGCTCAGCGTGCTTTACCGCATCAAACGTGACGCGCGGGCCGCGACTCGATGCCACGCGGAAGGCTCGTTTTATTCGCTTCAAAATTGTTGTCATCCGTTTTCCTAGCTCACGCGACGCCAAGCATCTTCAATGGCGCCAAAGACGATCGGCACAAAGTCATGGCCTTCGAACGAAGCAGGCCGATCGTCCTTTGGATAGCCCAAGGCAGCCGGCGCGCGGATCATGTCTAAAATCCGCTTGCTATGTTCTCCGGAGTTGGCTACCTCAACCAACACTTCCGATTCTATGGTGTGAAGTAACGCCCACGTCAGAATGCCTTTCGAGCGATGACGCTGCACGACCGCTGGAACCGCGTCCCGAACTGCCGCCTCAGCGGCGAATAACACGTCCATATGCTTTCCGCTATTCGGGATGAAATTCTTGCGAGAGCACGTCATCGACGGCCCATGGCAATGCTTCGGGGAACACATCAAGGTCGAGGCCCGTTTCGTTGCTCGCAATGCTGCGTGCCTTCGACCACACGATATCGAGCCACGCGGCATCGCTGAATTTTCCACGAAGGCTCGGAGCTTCGTCTAAAACGTAGGCTACTTCCTTGCGCTGCGTTCGGATGGTGAATTGCCAACTTTTGCTGCGACGTGAGGGCTGAAATTGCCACTTCAAAAGATGAGCCAAGAGGACCGACATACGGCTTGCCAATTCGCGCTGTTCGCTCTTGCCCACGTCCTCAATCTCCTCTGCGATGTGCTCAACGTCGATGGCGGTCAGCCTGCCCGAACGCAGAAGTTCTGCCTGCTCGTTGGCCCATGCAACGACGTCCTGTTCGTATCTCGTTCCCATGATCGTTCCATATCGAGACAATGGTTAGATTTTAGGTGCACATGTGCACCATGTCAACGCAATTTCGATACTCTCGCTATCGTTTTTCTGGCGTGCTCAAGAACGTTGTCGGGGCATGCTCGTCGCCGTGTGCTGTCAGGTGCCGCGAGGTACGCCTTCCACGTCGACAATGCTACGGGGAACGCTTGCCCCTTGTTGAGAGCCGCAAGTGCATCAGCCTGCGTCATCCCGGCCTGCTCAATAAGCGCGCGCAGCGCGATGCCGTTATCCGAAACCTCGTTCATGGCCTTTACAGATGGTGTACAAGTGCACCAGAATATCATGGGAAAGAGGTGCAAAAACTGCCGTTACGGTTGCAATGCCCGATTGGTTTAACGGCAACAAGTCGGCAAAACTTGATTTATTCAGATGACCTCCTTGATTGCGCGGCGTATTTCGGCATGGGAAACATCGAGATACCGGCTGGTCTGATCGATATCGGCGTGGCCCAATAGCAGACAAACATCGTCGATCGACGCACCATTCAGAAGGCGTTGGGTGGCGAACGTTCGACGCCCACTATGACTGGTCCCTTTCGTTCCCGCCAACTGGTATAGCTTCGACACATACGCTTGCAGTGCGTCCGCCGCCCAGTAATCAGCTTCAATACCGCCCTCGCTTGTCCTGCGCTTCCGACTGAGGGAAAAGGGGTAACCCGTCCTGCTAAGAATCAATGCGAGGCCCGGATTCAACCCCAGGTACGCGGACGAATCAAGCGTCGTGCCGAACTCACGCTTTACGCGATAGTCGAGATACCGCTTTAACGCCTCGATGAGCTTCGCGGATGAGAGATAGATACACCGCTGGCGACAGCCTTTGGTAATTGCCGCACGTAACGAAACTTCGTGGCGAAGCTTGCCGTTCGCGAATAGAACATCGGCAACGGTGATTTGAGCTATTTCGGTGATCCGCATCCCGCACGTAATCCCAAGAAGCAAAATTACCGCGTCACGCTCCGGGTGTCGGCTAGTTGCTTCGGTCACGCGTAAAAGATGGCGAAGCTGACTCGGTGTCAGCACTGCGGCCCGTTTTTGCAGTTTTTTTGGCATAGCTGACCTCTGAACAGAATGTGTTTGCACTTCGTTCAGAGAGAAAAACCGTGAGGCTCTTTTTCGAGGATAGCACCGCGCCCAACCTACCTCGGAAAGTACCTGGAGGCACATGCAGCGCACCTGCGGCTGCCAAAAAAAATCCCCAAGGCAAGCGCCTTGGGGATTGTCGAAAGTTGCTACAAGAACAGCTGAGCAGTTGCTCGCCGTGCTACCTCAAGCGAATCGTCCGCGGCGGCGAACATATCGCCTTGCCGTGTAG